>CAUYYV010000285.1:0-4664 GCA_963577075.1 Phycisphaerae bacterium | reverse complement strand
AAAATCGTTTTCCTCGGGCAACGGGAAGAACGACCCGGCCGGTTCGGCTGCGGCCGATATCACACGATCAGCGGCCTCAACGTCGTCCTGCTCGAACAAGCCACCCAATGCGCCGAATGGCACCTCACTCACTTCCAAGCTTGCGGTCATCTTCTGCACTCCATCAAACAAAACGACGGCAGATCATAGCATAGTGGATTGACAAGCCGCAGCGTGTTGCCGGCACACGACGGCTTTCCTGTTCACGACGACGGCTGGCCGTACCCACGCAGGTCACGCTCCAGGCGTGTCGTATTCGCACCCAGAGGCACGGCGGCGCGATACGCAGCAGCGATCTCGACGCCGGTGGCGCGGGTGACGATCTGCAGGTCGTGGGCCGCGGCGATCGCCTGGATGTGCTCAATCATGCCTATCAGCGTCTGATGGCGAAAATCATGCGGATCGCTGAAGTCAAAAATGTTGTGCGTCAGCGGACGCAGGCATTTAATCGACACGTCTTGTGCAATCTGCCGCTCGATGGCCTTGTTGATCGTGTACCAATGGTTCTTCGCATCGACCAGTTCGACGCGCAGATCCTGCGGATGCTTACCGCCCCACATGCGTGATTCGGGGTCAACGGTGACCGGGATTTCAACAAAGTCGAGGTCGCCCACGAGCGCGCGGTTGTAAGCGTGCGCATAGTGAGTATCCAGCGGCGAACCGCCGTGGATCGAGGCGCACTCGGGCAACACGCGGGTTGGGATCGAGCAGGTGCCGTGCCGGTAGCCCAGTTCACTTAGCACGCCGTAGGTGTAATCGTTGATCGACGCGTAGCCGACGACAATCGATTCCGGTGGCCGGCCCATCACCTGCGCATGGCGATCAGTGGCTTCGCCAAGTATTTGATGCTGCATGTCCGGACCATACACTCCGAGAAACTCCTCGTACCCGTCGGTGGCCGGGTGAACATGCAATCCTATCTCGTGGCCTCGCTGTCGCAGGTCACGGTAGATGGCGGCATGCGGTTCGATGTCACTGGGCAGCACCTCGAACGATCCGCGTAGGTCGTATTGCTCAAGTATGTCGGCAAACCCACGCGTGGCGCGCTCGCCCAGGGCAAGATCATCCACCGCTGGCTGCGACGCTTCGCAGTCGATGTTGAATGCTACAAAAAGCCTGTTGTCCTGCATGGTCAAGGGGTCGCAGTGTTCACGTCCCAGGGCTCATCCTGTTCGAGTCGCATGCACATGCGGACAAGGCCGGTCAGCATGAAAGCCCGTATCTTATCCCTCATCACGTGAGCATGATGCACCTTGGTCGTTTTTGCACTGACGCCCAGTTCCGAGGCGGTCGCTTGTTTCATTTGCAGGCCGCCACCAACTCCATCACCTGCCGCTCACGATGAATCATAAGCGAGGCGTAGATGGTGACTATATCTCACGACACCCTTTGGTGCAACGAATTAGCCGGCCCACCGAAGCGCCTGGCGGATCCGCTGGAGCAGGACAGGTTCGTTCAACGTCTTTTCAATCAGGCCTAGGGCAATCCACGCTTGACATGGGACATGGATGGTCGGACCTGTCGGCGACGCCGACAGGCTCCTTAACGGCCGGGCAACAAGTCATCGCGCATATCGTCGAGCGCCGGGAACTTGCGGCGATACTCGGCCAAGGCATCTAGGTCGATCTCGGCGGTGATGACAGCCTGGTCGTTGCCGGCGTCGACAAGGACAGTGCCCTGCGGATCGATGATCCGGCTGCGCCCGCCGTACTCGATGTTCGGGTCGGACCCGCAGCGGTTGACGCCGATGACATACGCCTGGTTTTCGATCGCCCGGGCTCCAAGCAGCGCCATCCAGTGCTGCTCGCGTGACCGGGGCCAGTTGGCAATGACCGTGTACAGCGTGATGCCGCGTGGCCCAGCGGCGCGGAACAACTCGGGGAAGCGCAGGTCGTAGCAGATAACCGGCGCGACCGTCGCGTCCCGCCAAGCAAACGTCATGATCCGGTTGCCCGATTCGTAGTGATCGGCCTCGCCGCCGAAGGTAAACGGGAACTGCTTGACGTACCGGCAGATGAGTTTGCCGGCCGGGTCGAACACGACGCACTCATTGCGGCCCTTGCCGGGTGACTCGCCGTGATTGACCACGCCGCCGAGCATGAAGACCCCGAACTGCACCGCGGTGTCGGCAAGGAATGTCTCGGTCTCGCGCGTTTCGGCCTCGGCGATCTTGTCGATATCGAAGCTGAATCCCGTCGAGAACATCTCCGGCAACACGATCAAAGCGCCGCTGGCGGGCTGATGTTCCTCAAGCAACTGGCGCACGCGCGCAAACGTCGCCTGCTTGTCCTCCCACACCGTGTAGACCTGTACACCAATAACCTGCATAACGGTTATCCTCTCACGATCTGGTTGAGTCCGCGCACGAGCCGGCCGATGCCCTCGGCGACGGTCTGCTTGTCCAGGGCACCGTAGGCGATGCGCAGGTAGCAGCCGCGGTCCATGCCGAACGTTGTACCGGGAATGACGGCAACGCCGAACTCGCGGACCAGCCGCTCGACAACCTGCATAGAGTCCAGGTCGGTGTCCAGCCTAAGAAGAAAATAAAAGGCGCCGTCGGCGCGGGGTACGGTGCAGAAGTCGTTCAACTCGGCAAGCCGTCCGAGCACGTGAGCACGCACGTCGGCATAACCGGCCAGGTACGGGCGGCAGTAGTCGGCACCCACCTCGAGCGCGCCGATCGCCGCCTCCTGGCAGACCACCGGCGGGCAGATCAGAACCGTGTCCTGGGCTTTGCGGATCGACTCGAACAGCGACCGCGGGATGAGCATTAACCCGATCCGCCAGCTGGCCATACCGAACGACTTGGACAACGAGAACAGCGAGATCGTGTGCTCGGCGCTGCCATCTATGCGCGCCGACGAGAAGTGCTCGACACCGTCGTAGGTGAAGTACTCGTACGCCTCGTCGCTGATATGGTAGATGCCACGGCGACGGCAGATGTCGTTGACCCGTCGCAATACCGCCTCGCTGTATACCGCTCCGCTGGGATTGTTAGGCGACACGGTGACAATCGCGCGTGTTTTGTCCGTGACGGCCCGCTCAAGTGCATCGGTGTCGAGTTGATAATCGTCATCGGTGGGCACGAGCACCGGGCGGCAGTTGGCCATCGTGATCGCCATCTCGTGATTGAAAAAGTACGGCAGAGGCAGAATGATCTCGTCTTCCGGATCGGTCAACGCATAAATCGCATTGATGAATCCCATGTTCGCGCCGGCGGTAACAACAAGGCGATGATCGGGTCCGGGCACGACGCCGTTTTCGCCTCGAAGCTTGGTCGCGAACGCCTCGTGCAATGCCGGTATTCCTTGCACAAGCCCGTACTTGTGGTTGTTCGGATCGGCCAGGAACGCGGCGATACGCCCGATCGCCTGTTGGGGTGGGCCGTAGTGGACCACGCCCTGACCCAGCGAGATGGTGCCCGGGTGTCGGCGGATCAGCTCACCGACGACCGGGATGATCGGCGACTGCACGTCCGGCATCCGCCGCGCCACGGGTTGAATCGCAACAGTTCGCATCGCAATGGGGCGATCATACCACCCAAGGCAGGCGGTCCAAGTCGACGTTGCCGCCCGACAAGATCACGCCGACCCTTTTACCCTTCACCGCCAGTTTGCCGCCGAGCAGCGCGGCGACCGGGACGGCGGCCGACGGCTCAATGATGATCTTCATTCGCATCCACACCGTGCGCATGGCGTCGATGATCGATTCATCGCTGACCGTCACGATGTCGCGCACGTGGCGGCGGATGACGGCAAACGTCAGATCACCCAGCGAGGTAAGCAACCCGTCAGCGATGGTATTCGGGTGATCCGAGGGGCATATCTGCCCGCCGTGGAAGGATCGGCAGGCATCGTCGGCACCCTTCGGCTCGGTACCGAAGGTGTCCGCCTGCGGGCACAGCGCAGCGGTGGCAATGCTCGTACCACTGAGCAGCCCGCCGCCGCCGACCGGGGCGAGCATCACGTCAAGCGGGGCGATTTCTTCAATCAACTCCATGGCGGCGGTGCCCTGGCCGGCGATGATACGTGGATCGTTGTACGGATGGATGATCACCGCCCCGCTGTGCTGTGCGATCTCGTTGGTAACGGCGACGCGGACGTGCTCGACCGGCTCAACCGGTACGATTCGAGCACCGTAGTCCTCGACGGCCCGCCGCTTGACCGCCGGAGCGTTGTTGTGCATGACAATCGTGGCGTCAATACCACGCAACCGGGCAGCCAACGCCACCGCTTGGGCGTGGTTGCCCGACGAGTGTGTCACCACGCCGCGTGACGCCTCATCATCACTCAGCGACATCACCGCGTTGCAGGCACCACGGAACTTGAACGCTCCGACCTTTTGGAGATTCTCGCACTTGAAGAACACTGCGGCACCAAGACGATCATCGAAGTACCGGCTGGTCAACACGGCCGTGCGGTGTGCATAGGGCTTGATGCGGGCGGCCGCCTCACGAATGTGATCAACACCAATAGTGGGCATGCCCACTATTTTAGTCTGCGCCGGAACATCGGGCCACAGCACCATAAGTTATTAATTATTAAACCATTATAGATTTTCAGGCAAAATCATTGGAAGTGTCGAACCGTGAGAGATGGGCGGCGTATAATCAAGAGAAACCCACT
>CAUYYV010000284.1:0-4668 GCA_963577075.1 Phycisphaerae bacterium | reverse complement strand
TGCCCCTCCCTGCCCACGAAAGTTAGCGGAGATCGAATAGATAAATTGCGAGATCGTCAGGCCCTTTCATGGTTCAATATTAGAACGTGGAGTTAAAGAACGGATACGGCACTTAAGGTATAGTATTCAAGATAGCATCACCAAGAGTAGCATGTTTGCCACACGAACAATATCCAGCGCAATTTCTGAATGAACAACTCTTCTCAACATAATCGAACCGTCATGGGCGTTGATTTGTCCCCCGATCGCCTGGCCCGGCGTCAACGTCAGAAAGGCCGGCGGATCAACGACTTCGCCATCGACGTTGCCCGCCTCTGCCACGATCGCCACTGCGAAGACGTGCTGATCCTTGACGTTCGCGAGCACAGCGAAATAACGGATTACATCATGATCGCGTCGGGCACGTCCGATCGCCAGATCAAGGCCGTCGGCGACGAGATCACCGATCTGGGCGAAGCAGCCGGGCACGATCGCTTCGGTACCGAGCGCGACGAAGCGTCCATATGGCTCGTGCTCGACTTCGTTGATCTGATCGTCCACCTCTTCGAACCCAAAGCCCGCGCTCACTATGATCTCGAAATGATGTGGAACGATGCGCCGCAACTGCCGTGGCAACGGTAATATTTGCCGCGCACCGTGAAAAAACACCCGGCGGACTCCCCCAAATGAGGATGCAGCCCGAATCTGTGAGGTATCGCCTCATTCGGGAGCCGAAATGATGCGCACGGCGTCTCGGGTGATCTTCAACTCGATGCCATGATCAAGTTTAAATGATCGAGTTCCGCCTTTGCGGTCCTGAATGGCGAGGACGATTGGACCGATGGTTCTCTGGCCCAGCGTATCCGGTTCCATACCGGTTGCGAGCAGGATTTTGCGGATCAACTCGAACAATACACTATCGAGCATCTCGCGTGCGCTGGTGCGATTCAGGCGGTATCCGGACTCATCTGCGCAAACATGCTCATCGTATATTTCTTCGGTTGTATCCTCGAGTAACCGGTGCAGGTCTCGCATGTGCTGAGACAACTGGACGGCTTTGCGCGACACGTGCGGTTGCAGGTCGTGCAGAATGGGCAGCACGTCGCGGCGCAGACGGGCACGGACGCGTGATACGTCGGCATTGGTGTGATCTTCGCACCATGGCTGGTCCAGATCGCCAAGGAATTGTCGGACCGCTTCGCGGCTGACTCCGAGCATGGGGCGGATCAGTTGCACTTCACTGTCGGCAGACAACCCGCGCCGCCAGCAGATGCCGCGCAGCCCACGCACGGACGAGCCTCGCAGTATTCGCATCAACAACGTCTCAAGCTGGTCGTCGCCGTGATGCGCGGTCACGACAAACCGCGCGCCAAACTCGTTGGCCATGTCTTCGAGGGCCTCGTACCGCCGCCCGCGTAATGCCGCTTCGAGATTGCCCGCCTTCACCGGCTCGAGGTCGCGACGCAGAAACGCCAGCCCGAGCCGGTCGGCGAGCTTTTCGGTAAAGACTGCATCGGCCTCGGCCTGATCACCTCGAACGTGGTGTTGGACGTGGCCGACCGCCGGCGTCAGGCGCCAACGCCGACGCGGAGCCAATGCCGCCAAGGCACGCAGCAGAGCGACCGAATCGGCCCCACCACTGGTCGCCACCAGCAACCGGTTCTCCCGCCTCACCCCGCAGCGATGACGAAGGGCCCTCGCCACGGTTTTGACGAACGGGTGGGCGGTGACGATCATAAGAGTCGCGGCCATGCACGAATCATAACCGCCCGCCCGCCACGCAGGCCCTGCCGGCGGCGATTTCGGCCCGGCGGCGGCACGGATGCACGACCAGGGACACATCATGACCCTCCGACCCGTGAGCCTGATGACGCTTGACGCTGAGTCCTCTAACAATAGCTTGACGCTCGGCACCTACCTGCTCGTCGCCGCGCTGCTGATGATCACGTTCAGCCTCATGTCACGCCTGCGCAAACGCCGACTCAAACGCGCCGCCGAGCCGGCTCAACTGGAGAACATCGAGCGGATGCGTCAACTACGCGGCATGCGCGGCGACCTCGAGGATCTGATGGTCGAGATTGAGCAACTGGCCAAGCGACTTGGCGCACAGCTCGATGCCAAGTCGGTGCAGATCGAGCAGTTGCTCGCCGAAGCCGAGCAAAAAATCGCACGGCTAAACGCCTTGCAAGCCGAGGCCAACTCCGCTGCCTCGGGCGGTGGCGACACTGGTCAACCCAATCCGGAAATGGGCGCAATTTCCGACGATCCGCTGGCGCGATCGGTGTACGAATTGGCCGACAAAGGTAACGATTCAGCCCAGATCGCTCGCGAGTTGGACGAGCACGTCGGCAAGGTGGAGTTGATCCTGGCGCTGCGCAACGTGTGACAAAAAGTTCAGCTGCGACCCGCAGCTGAACTTCCTGATTTTGCGGCCAGTCCCCGCCGCGCGTAGACTGTGCCTGCCACAAGGAATGCACCATGCTCTCGGGCACATTGACCGCAATGATCACACCGTTTCGCAACGGTGCGGTCGATTTTGATCGGCTGGCAGGCAACGTCGAGTTTCAAGTCAACAGCGGAATCAACGGCCTGGTGCCTGTGGGCACGACCGGCGAGTCGCCAACGCTCAGCCACGAAGAACACCGAGTGGTGATCGAACGTGTAATCGCGGCAGCGGCGGGCCGGGTTCCCGTGGTGGCCGGCACCGGGTCGAACTCGACCTCCGAGGCGCTTGAACTGACCACCCACGCCGCAAAAATCGGCGCCGACGCGGCCCTGATCGTCACCCCTTACTACAACAAGCCGACCCAGGAAGGGATGTACCGCCACTTCATGACAATCGCCGAGAAGATCGACCTGCCCCTCGTGCTTTACAACATCCCGGGCCGAACGGGCATCACCATGTCGCCCCAGACGGTGGCCCGGCTGGCCAAGCACCCGAACATCGTGGCGGTCAAGGAGGCGACCGGGTCGATGGACATCACCTCGGAAATCGTGTCGTTGTGTGACCCGGACTCGCTGGCAATCCTCTCTGGCGACGATTCGGCGACACTGCCACTGATGAGCATAGGCGCTCGGGGCGTGATCAGCGTGCTTTCCAACCTGATGCCGCAGCGGGTCCGCGCGTTGACCGACGCGGCGTTGGCCGGCGACTTTGCCGCCGCCCGCGCCCTGCACTTGGAACTGTTTCCCATCTGCAACGCCATGTTCATTGAGACCAACCCGATCCCGATCAAGACCGCGATGGCCATGGCGGGGATGGACAGCGGTGAGTTGCGCCTGCCGCTGTGTGAGATGGCCGACCAAAGCCGCGCCCAACTCGGGCACGTGCTCGGTGCATGCGGCGCGTTGAGCGTGGATCAAGCCTGAATCCCGCATCGATTTTGCCTGTCACAGCCGCGGCGTACCGCCGCGGTCCAGATATGCAACCGGTTGACAATCCATATCCAGGGCGTCAGCGACGGCCTGATTAGTCAGGTTTCCGTGGCGCATGTTCAACGCCGTGGCGAAACTGCGGTCACTGCTGATGAGTTGATCGACGCCTTGTTCAGCCAGTTTGAGCACGTACGGTTGCGTCGCGTGGCAAAGTGCCTGCGTGCTCGTGCGTCCAACGGCACCGGGCATGTTCGTCACGCCGTAGTGTACGACACCATCGACGACGTACGTCGGATCCTGATGCGTGGTCGGCTTGGTCGTTTCAACGCATCCGCCTTGATCGACGCCGACGTCTACGATCACCGCACCGTTTTTCATCTGCTTGAGTAGATGGCGGTCGATCAGGATCGGCGTGCGCCCTCCGGGGATGAGCACCGCCCCGATGATCAGGTCGGCGTTGATCGCGTGCTCGCGGATAGCGTGCGGGTCGGAATAGACCGTGTGCACGTTCGGCGGCATGACCTCATCGAGGTAGCGAAGCCGGTCGAGGTCGATGTCCATGACAAACACACGCGCCCCGAGCCCGGCAGCGACGCATGCAGCGTTCGTACCCACCACGCCCGCTCCGAGTATCAACACGTTGGCAGGCTCGACGCCCGGCACACCGCCCAGCAGGATACCCCGTCCCATCATCGGCTTTTCAAGATACTTGGCGCCCTCCTGGATCGACATCTTGCCCGCCACCTCGCTCATCGGCGTCAGCAGCGGCAGCCGGCCTTGCTCATCCTCGAGCGTTTCGTACGCCACCGCCATGATGCCCACGCTGAGACAGGCGTCGGTCAGTGCCCGATCAGCGGCAAAATGAAAATAGGCAAATACAACCTGGCCGCCGCGAAGCATCTTGTGCTCCCGGTTGATCGGCTCCTTCACTTTGACCAATAATTCCGCCTCGGCGAACACCTGCTCGTGCGTATCGACGATGCTCGCTCCAGCCAAGCGGTACTGTGCATCCTCGTACCCGCTGCCGACGCCCGCGTCTTTCTCGACGCACACATCATGTCCGCCGCGCACCAGAAGTTCGACACCCACCGGCAGCATCGACACGCGATACTCATCGCTCTTGATCTCCCGCGGGATGCCTATCTGCATGATGAGTGGGTCCAATGACGAATAACGAAACTCGAATGGCGATTCAAATCACACTGACCAATAGCCTAAAGCCCTGCCAGTCATTTTTTGCACAATTCGCCAGTCGAGTATCGTCATTCGTCATTTTTGTCTTATTTGGTCTGGCCGGTAAGCGGTGGGCGGCCG
>CAUYYV010000283.1:0-4672 GCA_963577075.1 Phycisphaerae bacterium | reverse complement strand
CGATTGACCGACACAAGCATTGTCCGCGCCCGATGCCGTTCAGCCCGACGCTCGGCGGCGCGAAAGCCCAAGTTGCGGCCGAAGAAGTTTTTTTCTGCGCCACCGTAATCGAGGTGGCGATTCTGCTGATCAGCGAGCTGATGCTAAAAAACATGCTGGTCGTGGGTCGTGCAGCCCACTATACTGCTCCTGTTGTTGGTGGCTGAAACCGCTCGGACTGCCGGCCGCGCACGGAGATGCACCCATGTCACAGCACGCTCTGCCTCTGGACGAACCGGTTCTCGTTGAATCGATGGTCCACGAGTTGCGCGGCATGATCGGCCGCTGCAGATCGCGGTGGCAGCTTCTGATTGTGCTTGAGGCGGCCGGCCTGCTGGTCGCGGCGCCGCTGGCGTACCTGTGGCTGATCCTTCTGGCCGACAATGTGCTGCACTTGCCTGTCTGGGGCCGGCTGCTGGCGAACGTGATGTTCATTACGGTCGTTGCCACGCTGGCCCACCGGCTCGTGCGCCGCTGGCGGCGCGCCAGTTTCACGGAAGACCAGGTGGCGCTGGCGATGGAACGCCGCACAGCCGGGAACGTCGCCAACCAGTTGATCAATAGCATTCAGCTTGCCCGCGACGCTCGGCTGAGCCAGGCGCCGATGAGCCGCACGGTGGTCTACGAAAACTATCGCTTCCTTCGGCAGATTCGGTTGCGCCAGTCGGTCGAGAGCTGGCCGGCGTTTGTCTGCCTCGCCGCGGCGGTGCTGCTGATCGGTGGCGGCGCTGCGTACTGGGCGCAGTGGCCCGATCGGTTCACCAACGCTGCCGGGCGGATCTTCCTGCCCTTTGCCAACATCGAGCCGATCTACGACACCATTCTCCGCGTCAGCCCCGGCGACATTGATGCCGCGGTCGGTGACAGCGTGGCGATCACGATCCGGATCGAGGGCCTAATTCCGAGAACCTTGCGCATCCTGACCGAGACGGAGGGCGAGCAAGCGTCGGTGAAGATCGCCGTCCAGCCGCAGGCGCGGGAATTGACCTACACGTTCGAGTCTATTCAGCGAACTCTGAAGTACGCGGTACGCGGCGGTGACTATACGAGTTCCTATTTCACGATCCGTGTGCCGACCGCGTGGCAACTCGACCGCGTCACGGCCGTGCACCACTACCCGGCCTACACGCGACTGCCCTCGCGCGAGATTGTCAGCGCCGCCGGCGACCTCGAAGCCTTGATAGGCACGAAATCGGATCTGACCTTCGAGGTGAGCCGGCCGGTGGACGAGGCCGTCATGCTGATCGTGCCCAAAAAGCCCGCCGAGTCCAACGGCGACCACGCGAAGATCAAGCGCGTCGCGCTGCGCAGGGTCAGCCCCACGCGGTTTACCGGCCACATCGAGTTCAACGACGTCGTCGGTTACCGCCTCGAACTTGGCCGTGAGGACGGCGCGCGGGTAAAAAGCGGCGTGTATGCGCTCCGCATCACCGCTGATCAGCCGCCGCAACTGCAGCTCAATGGGATCGTGCACCAGACGGAGGTGATGATCGATGCCGTGCTGCCGCTCGCTATCGCGGCCCGCGATGACTACGGACTGGCCGAGGTGGGCCTGTTTTACCGATCGATAAAACGCGGCAGCGCACGGCCACAAAACGGCGTCGAAGGAGAGTGGAAAAAAATCCGCGGTTGGTCCGTCGCGGATCAGGCAGTCGAGTTTACCGGCGAGACCTCGTTCGCGATGGGTATGCTCGATGTCATCGAGGGCGAAGCGATCGAGTTGGCGCTGCGAGCTCGCGACACGGACCCGCTCAAGCAGGGGCTGTGGACCACGGGCGCACAATACGAAGTCATCGCCACCAGCGTGGGCGCCGCGCTGCAACTGATGTACGAACAGATACTGCGCTCCGAAGGCGAGTTGCGTGACCTGATCGAGGGGCACCGCGACCAGGCGGACCACGCCGAGAAATGGATCGGCAAGCTCAGGCGTACCTCCGGGCTCCGCTGGGATGAGAAGAAGAATCTTGACGCCCTGTCGGCCGCCATGGGGAAGCAGGCAAGCCGCGAGGCCCAGTTGCGCAAGGCGGCGTTCCTGACCGCCCGGCAGATGGTCAAGCAGGCCGGCAGCCTACGCGTGTCGGTGGACATGCTGGCCGACAGCGAGATGAAACGCGCGATTCAGATCGTCGAAGTCATCGTGAAACAGGACAGTCCGCAGCGGATGCGCGCCAAGCTTTCCGATGCGAAGATGACGCATGAGCGCATCACGCGCAGCCTCGGCGATATTCTCGACAAGTACATCGAGTTTCGCGGGCAGTGGGAGCTGTCGCACATGATCCCGTTCACCAAGATGTTGCTCGACCGCCAGCAGCGTATGGCTGACGCGTCGTCGAAGTACGGATCGATGTCCACCGGCGAAATCGGTCCGGTGCAGCAGCGCGCCGCCGGGCGCCGGCAATCGAAGTTGCTCGAACTGGCCGGCCTGGCGCACGCGGCGTTTGACGGCATGGCGGTGCAACACGAAAAACTGGTCGGCCCGGTGCTGGCCAAGGCGTTTGACCACGCGTCGCGGTCCCTGGCGGCGCCGGATCTGACCGATCCGATGCGCGCCGCCTCCGGGCATCTGGCCGCCGGCCGATGGATGCCGGCCGAATCCAGCCAACGCGCCGCCGCTGCCGAGTTGGTGTCGATCTACGGTGAACTGCGCAAGGCGCAAACGATGGCGGCCCAGCAGGCGCTCGATGCACTTGCCGAGTTGGCCAAGAGCGATCTCGAGGCGCAGAAGGCGTTGCAGGAGTTGAAAAAAGGCCACGGCCGAAGCAGCCTCGAGTTGGACCCCAATACGCTCGTGCTCGCAGAACTCATCCAGATGCGCAAGCTGGCGAACAAGCTCAAGGGCAAGAAGAAGCCGAAGCTCGGCGGCAAGCCCTACGGCGTGCTCTATACCGACGATATGATCGATATGCTGGGCTATCGCGGTCCCCGCAAGCACCAGAGGCCCGAATCGTTGAAGCTGGCCAAGACGCCGTCGGGCGAGATGTATGCACCGAATTCTTCCGACCTGCCGGCGAACCGGGTGCGGACGATGATCCAGGAACAATTCACCGACGTGGTCGGCGAACTGCTCGACGAGGCTGACGCGATGCTCGACGACTACCACACGTGGAACCTGAGCGCCGGCTGGTCGATGGACGAGTCGGGCGAGATCAGCAAGACAGGCGGCGATATAAACTCGACGTCGGCCGCCGCGGCGACGGGCAACATGAAGCCGCCGACCAATAACGTGGGTGGCGCGTCTCGGATCGGGCGCCAGGGCGCACGGGCGCACGGGATCGCTGTCGGTGACGAGTTGATCAACCGTCGCGGTCGCGACGAGGTGCAGCAGGGCCAGTTCGAGGTGCCCGATCAGGCCGGCTTGATGAAGGAGATTCTCTCAGAGGATCCGCAAAAGGGCAGCTCGGTCGGCATTGGGGGCAAGCGGATCAAATCAAACCAGAGCTCGTTCAACGTGAAGGATGTCGGCGGGTGGCGGAACGACATCGTCGATCGGATGGGCGCGCCGCAGCGGCGCAACCTGATCGTCGAGCGCAAGGGGGCGCCGCTCGACCCACGCGTCGCAGCGCGCATGTACAGCATGCGAAACCGGCATGAGCAGATCATCCAGCGAATCAAGGCGATCCGAAAGCAGTTGGACAACCTCTACCTGCCCACCGATCATCTTGACTCGATCATGCAGCAGATGGCAGCCAACCTCGATCGCATGGGCGACAGTCCCGACCCGGAGATTTTCCGCAAGCAGATCGAGCAGTTGGACAAGCTCAAGAGCACGGTGATCGTGTTCGGCCGGCCCGAATCGCAATACGGCCAGGGCCTGCAACGCGAGCAGGTGATCAAGGGCCGTATCCTCGACGAGCCAGCCTGGCCGGCGCTGCCCGGGTACAGGCAGGCGGTCCAGAGTTATTACAAGAAACTTTCGGGTCTCGAATGATCATCATGACCCATGGCGGCACTTGCCGTGGTTACTTTTACACGAACTGGCTGGTCGCGACTGGTCTTGTGGTTGCTGCGGCTGCATCGGCACACGGGCAGGTGGACACCTTCAAGCCAATAGAGATCGCTGCTTCGCACCCGACGTGCATGGCGGTCAGCGACCGCCATGGCATACTCGTCGTCGGTTGGCTCGGCGGCAAGGCGAGACACCTGGCGGTGTATCCGTTGGACGAACACGGCGAGCCCAAGCGCGACAATGTACAGCAGGTCGAGTTGCCCCGCCCCGAATCTCTCAAAGCATTCAGGCACTTCGCGCTCAGCGTCGTGTTCCACCCGCGCCTGCCTCTGCTCTACGTCTGGCAGGATCTCGATGCGCCGCGGGCCAATGCCGAGCAGCAGAAGGCTATTTACGGCGAGTTCGACCATCTTCTGGTTTATTCGGTCGGGATTGACGGTCTCAAACCGGTCAAGACCACCGGGCGTGGCGAGCAATTCGCCTACCACCGTACCAGTGGCAGGCTGGCGATCGACCCCGGCGGGCGGCGCATCTACATGCCGAACCTGCGCGATCCGAGACCAGGGCACAACCGCGGCGCGCTGGGGTATTTCGAGCTGGACGAAAACGGCATGCCCAAGCCGGTGCCCGTACCCATCGAGGGCGAACTCGATGCCTACGGCCTGCCCAAGACCGAACTGAAAATGC
>CAUYYV010000282.1:0-4675 GCA_963577075.1 Phycisphaerae bacterium | reverse complement strand
TCACTGGCGTCGTCCGAGGCGCCGGGCCAGATACGCACGCTGCCCAACGGGCATCTGCTTTGCATCTGGAACCAGGACAGCGAAGAGGAAGTCCGCCGTGGTCAAAACCGCACGCGTATCTCCAGCGCGATCAGCCGCGACGGCGGGCGTGTCTGGGAGTTTTTTCAGAACATCGAATCGATCCACGAGACGACACGCGTCGAGCCGGGCCCGATCCATCCAGTTCGGCCGGAGGAAATATACAACAACGCGGGCATCGGCGCATTCGAGCGCGACGGGCGATTCATCGATCACGCCGATGTGCACGGCCGATGGATGTACCCAGCCGCGCTGGTCATGAAAGATAGCGTGCTCGTGTCCTACGGCTGTCACGGCTATTACCAAGATCACCCGACACGCGCCGAACTGGTCCGCGACTTCACGGGTGAGATCAGCGACGAAACCGGTGGACCAATGGGACAGCGGCGAAAAGTATTGCCGATCAATTGGTTCTACGGAGGCAAAGAGCCGGCCGACAACCCGTTTCTAAAGGCGGCCTACGAACCGGCCCGGCCGTGACGCGCAGCCGGCAGAGTGATGTGATGACCAACGAAATATCAATTGAACTAGCCGCGCAGGAACCCGGCGGCGCCAAGCGCACGGCATTTCCGATCACCGTGGGGGTGCCTTTTGCCCGTGGAGTCGTACAGGACGGCGATCCCGCTGCGATCGAGGATGAAGTCGGTCTGGCGCTGCCACTGCAAACGCGCGTGCTGGCAAGGCATAACGATGACAGCGTGCGCTGGCTGTTGCTTGACTATCAGGCCGATTTTGAGCCGTTTTAATGGAGCCGACAGACAGTCATCGTCGGCAAGCAAACGCTACAAATACCGGGCGGCCCGCGGATCAACACGCGACAGGAGAACGACCGACTGCACTTCGACAACGGCGTGCTGACGCTGGAAGCTGATCGCGGACGGTGCGTGCCATTGTTAGGCATCGCGCATCAAGATGAGACAATCAACCGCGGCGGACTCGATTTTGAGATCACCGCGGCAGATGGTGGACAATACACGGCTCGAAACGACACCACTGTGAAATTCGAGGTCGAGGAATCGGGTCCGTTGCGCTGGCAGGTGCGTTGGGAAGGCACACACAGGGACGATGCAGGCGCCGGCCACTTCGATTTTCTCGTGCGAATGACGGTTTACGCCGGTCAAACGTTTGTGCGAGTCGATCATACATTTTTTAATCGTCTCGACGACGACGAGACACACGTGAAGCAACTGCTCGCGCGCTTACCGCTGGAACTTGTTGATGTCTCTTCGTATGAAGTAGGCACTATGATGCGCGGGCCCGCATCGCATCAATCGAATCAGCCGATTCGGCTCGAACAGTTACGGTTCGGCGAACACCGCATCCTCGACCCACAGGGCGCGACGCTTGTTGAAACACATAATCAAAGCGTCGGCTGGCTCAACGTCAACGGCGCTAAACAGGGCGTGATGCTGGCGCCCAAGGCGTTCTGGCAGAACCACCCCAAGGCAATCGGCTCGGACGGCGCCGCCATCACGTACGAATTGATGCCGCGCCGCGATACGAATTTTCCCGTCCCTCGCGGCATGGCGAAAACGCACACGTTTTTCCTCGTGTTTCACGAGGGCATGGCGCAGGGACTGGCTGCCAGCGATCTGGCTCACCGCGTGCAGTATTGGCCGATGCCCGCCGCCGAGGCGCAGCACTACGTCGATACCGAAGCTTTATGGGACGGCTTTGCGTACCTCCCGCAGAAGTATCCGCGACTCGAGTGCAGCATCCGTGAAGTGTTCGAACCGGACGTGGGCCACCATCGCGGCCCACGCGCGCTGCTGGGGCCCCGCCACGGCCGATCGTTTGGGCTCAAGCACTACGGCGACTTCATATGTGATATGTTCTCACCGGCGCACAGCGGCAGCTACGATCCCGATTCGCCTAAGGCGTTCTATCTCAACAATGAATACGACGCCGTGTACGTCATCCTCACGCTGTTTCTGCACAACCGCGACATCACGACCTGGCTGGGCGCCGAAGCGCACGCTCTGCACCAGATGGACGTCGATACCTGCCACCACGCGCTGGCGAAGCAAATCCCCGCCGGACTGGATATCGATTGTGTGCTCAATTGCCAGTGGCTGCAATCGCTGCAACACATCAGCGTCCCGGGCAACTCGATCTGCACGTACGCCGAAGGGCTTGTGTTCTGTTACTATCTGACGGGCGACCGGCGCTACCTGGACGCGGCCGTCGGGTTCGGCGATTACATTGCGCACCTGCAAGGTTATCACCAATGGGGGCTGGGTCGAGGCTTGGGCTGGGCGCTATGCACGCTCAGCAGTGTCTATCAGGCGTGTCCCAAAGACACCTATCGCGCTGCCGCCGAAGCGCTGGTGGACCGCGTCTGCACCCAGATCAAGGACCTGGGCCAACCATTTTCGGCCACGTATCACCCTCGGGCGCTGGAAGACCGCGTGGTGGGACTGACGTCGCACGGCCTTATCCGCTGGCACCACGCTACCGGCGACGATCGGGTCAAGGACCTGTTGCTCGAGATGGTACACGGTTACGTCGACGCGGCGATGCTCGATGTCGGCCTGCCGATGGAATGCACCGTGCCGGAGTTGGCGCGGGCTTGTAAGCCCGGCAACGGCTACGCCCACATGGAAGCACTCGCGTTTGCCTATCGCGCCACCGGCGACCGGCGCTTCATCGACGCCGGCATGCCGCATCTGTGCGAATGGGCCGCATGGATCAACACGCCGCAACTGAAAACGGCGGGCAAGCACTTCATGCGCTGCATCCGCGGCGTGTTCCCGTTTCTCGCCGTCGCACACGAGCTGGATCTGCTGGAAAGAGTCCCCGCCGCCAGTGCGTGGTTGAATACTCAGCCCTCTTTGTCTTCAGCGCCGTCGTAGCGGAGCACGGAGCAAGTCGAAGATGCGCCGTGGCGTGCCCCGTCGTTCAACGTTAGAACTGGCGCAGAAAGCGCACGTCGTTCTCGAACAGCCAGCGGATGTCCCCGATGCCGTACCGGCGCATGGCCAGGCGTTCGATGCCCAGGCCGAACGCGAACCCGGTCCATACTTCAGGATCGTAACCGACCGCCTCGAACACCGCCGGGTCCACCATGCCGCAGCCGCCCAGTTCAACCCACTGCCATTGGCCGCGCACCTGCATCTTGATGTATAGCTCGGCAGACGGCTCGGTGAACGGAAAGTAGCTGGGCAGCAGTTTCACCTCGGCCTCGGCGCCGAAATAGGCGTGGGCGAACTGAATCAGCGTCGTCTTGAGGTCCACCATGCTCACATCGTGATCGACGTAGAGCCCTTCGACCTGGTGGAACATCGAGTAGTGCGTCGCGTCGTGTTCGTCGGGGCGGTACACGCGACCCGTGGCGATCACACGCAACGGCGGCGGAGTCGTCTCCATGACACGAATCTGGATCGTGCTCGTCTGCGACCGCAGCAGATACGGGTTCTGTTGGCCCGGGTCGGTCAGGTAAAAGTTGTCCAGCGGATCGCGGGCCGGATGCTGTTGCGGAATGTTCAGCGCGATGAAGTTGTGATATTCGTCTTCGACCTCCGGTCCGGTCGCGATGTCAAATCCCATGCGGCCGAACACCTCCGCCAGTTCGTTGATGGTCTGGGAGATCACGTGTTGGCGACCAAGCCGAGGCGGCAACCCCGGTTCGGTGACGTCGATGCCCTGCTTGAGGACTGAGGCTTGAGGTCCGGCGGCAACCAGTTCGTCTTTCCTGGCCGCAAAGGTTTCCTGAAGCTTATGCTTCAGCGCATTGGCACCTTGGCCAAACGCGGGCTTCTGTGGCTTGTCAACCTGCTTCATCAGACCCATCAACGCCTTGACCGCGCCTTTCGAGCCGAGGTATTTGATCCGGAACCGCTCGAGTTCGTCGGCGGTGGACACGGCAACGAGGTCGGATTCCGCTTGGCGTTCGAGTTGATCAATCTTTTCCAGCATCGCAACGACAAGGATACACCAATCGGCGCACTGTGTCCGCCACGGCGTCAGGGCATGCATGCCCACGTCGAACCAAAAATCAACTCAGGGAGTGGCGACAGGTGGTGCTTTGTGCGCCAATTCAAGGTGACGCGCGACCATTCGGGTCTTGAGCACAAGCAGCGCAGTTTCGAGTTGCGGGTCGAGCCCATTGGTGAGGATTTGAGTCGGACCGTCGCCGCCTTCGTCCTTGCGGTCGGCGGGGTTCTCGTTGCTGTGCAGCACATCCAGTTGCTGGCGCAGGATGAGTGCGTCGCGCACCTGATCGTCGAACATGTCCACGGCCAGGTCGGGCTCGACGCCCCACCGCTTCGACGTGGGCGTTCGATGAATAATTCGCTTGCTCGGCAGCGCGTAATACTGGGTGGTCAGTTTCAACAGGGCGCCGCCGCGGCCAATCGGGATCTGCACGGGGTCCTGCACCGACCCCTTGCCATAGCTCCGCGTCCCGATGATGGTGGCCCGCCCGTGATCCTGCAGCGCACCGGCGACAATCTCCGAAGCGCTCGCTGAGGTCCGATTGATCAGCACGATCACCGGAAACGCACGATGCGCGCGGTGCGGCCTGGCGGTGTGGGTTTCGTTCTCCTCGAAATCGGAAAACACCGTTGACACAATCGTACCCTTATCCACGAACGCGTTG
>CAUYYV010000281.1:0-4712 GCA_963577075.1 Phycisphaerae bacterium | reverse complement strand
GAACAACTGCCCGAACCGTACCGTACGTTGCTCGTGAACGAGGACGACATGACCCCGGTGCTCGAAGCTCATCATGATCAGACCATGACGCTGCGTGTGTTGAGCAAGAAGATGCAGTCGCAAGTGCTGTTACGTGAGGTATTGCTGATTGGCACTGCCAACAGCGTTGTGGCAGCGTTCGGAGCCATTTGGATCAATCTTGTCCGATTCGATAACGGCTCAAGGGCTATGATTCTCGAATGCCGACTGCCGCTTGGTTCAATCCTGCACCGGTGCGAAATCGCGCACAGCAGTCGGCCGACGGCTTTTTTTCGCGTCCGTCACGACGCGCATATGCGCCAGGCATTGGGACCGCAGTCGGCGGACTGGTTGTATGGCCGGCATAATAGGTTGTGCGATGCCCGGCAGCAGACGTTGGCAGAGGTCGTCGAGATATTGCCGGCCGCATCGTGAAGTGCTGACTCAGCAGCGAAAATGAAGGTATGAGCGAATACGATGCCATTATCATCGGCGGCGGACCCGCGGGGGCAACGGCCGCGTGGGTGTTGGCCGATCACGGGCGCCGCGTCATTGTCCTCGAACGCAACCGGTTTCCGCGCTACCACATCGGCGAGTCACTGCTCCCGTACTGTTACTTCACGCTCGATCGCATCGGCATGAACGAAAAGCTGAGGCGTTCGAGTTTCATCAAGAAATACAGCGTTCAGTTCGCCGCCACGGACGGGCGGGTCTCGCAGCCGTTTTACTTCTTCGAGCACCTTGAGCACGAGGCTTCCCAGACCTGGCAGGTCGTGCGCAGCGAGTTTGACCGGATGATGCTCGACAACGCTCGCGATCGAGGCGCCGAGGTGCTGGAAGAAACGGCTGCGAAGAAGTTCCTCACCTCCGGCGGCGCGGTCACGGGTCTCGAAGCACAGCGTCGCGATGGTACATTGCTGCGGCTCGAGGCGCCTGTCACCATCGATTGCAGCGGCCGCGACGGCTTTGCGATCGAGCGCAACAACTGGCGCATCGGCGATCCGGATCTGACCAAGATCGCGATCTGGACCTACTTCCGCGGTGGGCTGCGTGGCGAAGGCTATGACCAGGGCGCGACGACCGTCGCATTTCTGCCCGACAAGGGCTGGTTCTGGTACATCCCGTTGCCCGACGATATCGTCAGCGTCGGCATCACGGCGGAGCGCGATTACCTGTATCGCCAAGGCAAGGACCTCGAGTCGATCTTGATGCGTGAGATGCATGTCAACAAATGGATCGAGTCGCACCTGGCGCCCGCCCAGCGCGTGGAAAAGATATGGGCCACCGGCGATTATTCATACCGCTCTCGCTACTGCGCCGCCGACGGCCTGGTGCTGGCTGGTGATGCGTTTGCATTTTTGGACCCGGTGTTTTCGTCGGGCGTATTTCTCGCCCTGCGCAGCGGCGAAATGGCCGCCGATGCCGTTGACGCGGCCCTGACTGCCGGCGACTGTTCCGCCGGACGATTCGAGTCGTATGGTCGGCAGTTGTGCGTTGGCATCGAAGCGATGCGCCGGCTCGTCTACGCTTTCTACGATCGAGGTTTCAGCTTCGGGCAGTTGCTGCGCAAACATCCCGAGCGACGCGGTGATCTGACTGATTGCCTGATCGGTCACCTGTTTCGTGATTTCGGGCCGTTGTTCGAGGCCATCGGTGAGTTTGCTGATCTGCCTCAACCGCTGGGTCACGGTCGAGCCCTGGTGTCCGTGGCATGAGGATCGTTCAACTCACGCCGGGCACCGGAAGCTTCTATTGCGGCACGTGCCTGCGCGATTACGCATTGGTGCGTGCCCTGCGTCGCCAGGGCCACGATGCGGTCATGGCGCCGATGTATCTGCCCCTCGTGCTCGAAGATTTTGGCGATGCGGCGGCCGACGGCGTGCTGGTCGACCGAATTTTGATGGGAGGCATCAACGTCTACCTTCAGCAGAAGTCAGCGGTATTTCAGAAAACACCGCGCTGGTTTGACCGGATTCTCGATTCTCCGCGCCTGTTGCGCTGGGCGTCGAATCGATCGAACATGACCGGGGCCCGGCGATTGGGACAGATGACTGTCTCGATGTTGCGCAGCGAACGGGGTCGTCAGGTCAAGGAAATCGGCAAGCTGATCGACTGGCTGGCGTCACAGGCCAGGCCGCACGTCGTTTGCCTTTCGAATGCGCTGCTCGTGGGATTGGCGCAGCCGATACGATTACGTCTCGGCGTGCCGGTGCTCTGCACACTTCAGGGTGAGGATGTTTTTCTCGACTCGCTGGCCGAACCGTACCGCACCGAGGCGTGGCGTGCGCTTGCCGACGGCGCGGGTGACATCGATGGTTTCGTGCCGGTCAGTCAATATTATGCCGACGTGATGATCCGCCGCGCGGGGTTGCCGCCGCAAAAGGTGCATGTTATTCACAACGGGATCGATCTGGACGGCTTTTTACCGGCCGAGGCGGCGCCCGATCCCCCCGTGATAGGTTATCTGGCGAGGCTGTGTCATCAGAAGGGCCTGGGCACGCTGGTTGATGCGTTTCTGATCCTCAAGTGTTCACAGCGATGGGCTGAACTGCGGTTGCACGCGGCCGGCACGATGGCCGCGACGGACGTGTCGTACGTTGAATTACAGCGCGACCGGCTGCGTAGCGCCGGCGTGTTGGACGACGTGACGTTCAGCCCCGACATCGATCGGTCGGGCAAGCAGCAGATGCTGCGTGGTTTGACCGTGTTTTCCGTGCCGGCGACGTACGGCGAGGCGTTCGGATTGTATGTGCTCGAAGCGCTGGCGTCGGGTGTGCCGGTCGTCCAGCCGCGCCACGGTGCGTTTGGTGAATTGTTGACCGCGACCGGCGGCGGTATGCTCTGCGAGCCGGATGATCCCCAGGCTTTGGCGCGAGCGATCGAGAAACTGCTGCTCGATCATGATAGGCGTCGCCGGCTCGCCGGTGAGGGTCGGCGAAACGTGGTCGCCAGGTTCGGTGCCGACCGCATGGCGCGCCAGTTCGTCGAGAAATGTCGGGATCTGACAACAACTGCCGCGCAGCCGTAGCGGCGCTTAGCGAAACGCGAAATGGCCAGCGAATTCAAACAGAGACGCATCGTCGAGTTCAGCGATACCGACACGGCGGGTATCGTGCACTTTTCGAACTTCTTTTGCTACATGGAGCAGGCTGAGCACGCGTTTCTGCGATCACTGGGGCTGTCGGTGCACACGCGAACTCTGGAGGGCACGATCGGATTTCCGCGCGTTTCAACGCACTGCGATTACGTCCAACCGCTCCACTTCGAAGACGAGATAGAGGTGTGTCTTCGCGTGCGCGAAGTGACTGACAAGTCGATCACGTATGACTTTCTATTCCGCAACTTGGCGCACCAGCCGCCAGTCGATGCGGCCAGTGGATTTATCAAGGTGGTCTGCGTGTTGATCGGCGACGGGGCCGAACCGATGCGGGCTGTATCAATTCCCGATCAGGTGACGTCGAAGATTGAGCCGGTGCCACCGGCCAGGTAAGGAGCAGCAGGCTTGCCCCACAGCACCGATGACAGCGGTGGGATGACGTGGCTGGCGTTCGCCCTGATCGCCGTGGCGACGTGGGGCCTGTACGGGGTGCTGTTGCACAAGGGCGTGGGGTTGATGGGCGACCCGGTCAACGGGAGATTCAAGGCGTTCTTGTGGGTGGGTGTGGCGTATTTCGTGATCGCGGTCATCGCACCGTTGGTGGTCCTGATGTGGCGTGGCGCGGAATTGCGGATGACCGGAGGCGGTATCGCCTGGTCGCTGGCGGCAGGTACGGCCGGTGCGATCGGCGCGTTTGGCGTGCTACTGGCATTTGCCGTACGAGGTTCCCCCAGCGTGGTGATGTCGATCGTGTTTGCCGGCGCACCGGTGGTCAATGCGGTTGTTGCGATCACGCTATCGCGTGCGTGGCCGGGCGTGCGCTGGCAGTTCGTTGTCGGGTTCCTGCTGGCGGCCGTCGGGGGTTGCCTGGTCACACTGTACAAGCCGGGTTCGCCGCCCCAGGCCGCGACCGACCCTTCGCTGGCGGACGCTGTGGACCGAGGCAATTGACCATGACGACGCAAACCTTCGCTGATAGAGCCGCCATCGAGCGGCATCAACTCGCCGAGTTGCGCAAGCTGACCGCCGCGCTGCTCGATGGCAACGACTTCTACGCGTCGCGACTGCACGATGCCGGGTTCGAGGGTATCATCGATTCGATCAATGATTTCACCTCGCGTATGGCGCTGACGACCAAGGACGAAATCGTCGAGGATCAGCATCAGCATCCGCCGTACGGGACAAATCTGACGTTCCCGCTTGACCGATACACGCGGCTGTGCCAGACCAGCGGCACGACCGGCCGGCCCCTGCGATGGATCGACACGGCCGAGGACTGGCAGCGGATGCTCGACTGCTGGGCGCAGGTGTACGCAGCAGCCGGCGTTGTCGCGGGCGACCGTGTGTTTTTCGCGTTTTCATTCGGACCGTTTCTTGGATTCTGGACGGCGTTCGAGGCGGCGGCGCAGTTGGACATGATGTGTATCCCCGGTGGCGGCATGAGCAGCCCAGCCCGACTGGCTACGATCTTTGACAATGATGTGACCGTGCTGTGTTGTACGCCGACGTATGCGATCCGCCTGGCAGAGGTCGCCGCGACCAGCGGATTCGACATGTCACGGTCAAAAGTGAGTCGGATCATTGTGGCTGGTGAGCC
>CAUYYV010000280.1:0-4735 GCA_963577075.1 Phycisphaerae bacterium | reverse complement strand
CAAGATCTACGAGTCGATGGTCAAGGGCACCAACACGCTCGAGGCCGGCATGCCGGTGGCCTTCGATGTGCTGTGCAACGAGGTCAAGGGCCTGGGCCTGAACATCACCCTTGAGAAGTCTGAAATTGAAGCTGGGTCGATTCTGTAAAGGCGCAAAGCGTCGTCGGTCGGTGCCTTGAGTTAAGAGGTCGATCAAAGCAAAGAACCACGCAACGCCCAACGAGGAGCGTTTCAACGATGGCGGAACCCATTTACGATCGCGTCAATGATTACGGGTCGGTGAAGATCACGCTCGCGTCGCCCAACGATATCCGGTCGTGGAGCTTCGGCGAGGTCAAGAAACCTGAGACGATCAACTATAGAACCTACCGCCCGGAGAAGGACGGTCTGTTCTGCGAGCGCATCTTCGGCCCGGAGCGCGACTATGAGTGCGCCTGCGGCAAATACAAGGGCACGAAGTACAAGGGCATCATCTGCGACCGATGCGGCGTGAAGGTGACGCACAGCCGCGTCCGTCGCAAGCGCATGGGCCACATCAACCTGGCCGCGCCCATCGTGCACATCTGGTTCTTCAAGGCCGTGCCCAGCCACGTGGGAAACCTGCTGGGTATGAAGACGTCCGACCTTGAAAAGGTCATTTATTTCCAAGACTACGCCGTCGTCGATCCCGGTGACACGCCGCTGAAGGAGGGCCA
The DNA here is from genome assembly GCA_963577075.1 of Phycisphaerae bacterium. Lineage (GTDB taxonomy): Bacteria > Planctomycetota > Phycisphaerae > Phycisphaerales > Phycisphaeraceae > CAUYYV01. Next base: position 4,040 of record CAUYYV010000280.1, on the reverse strand, counting down.
GCTTCTGACCGAGGACGAGTACCGCCTGGCGACCGAGGAGTATGGCAACAGCTTCGATGCGCGCATGGGAGCCGAGGCGGCCAAGGAAATGCTGTTGCGCCTCGATCTGAAAAAAGTCGGTGAAGAACTACGCGAAGCACTGGGAAAGACGCGGTCAAAGCAGAAGGTCAGGGACCTGTCCAAACGGCTGCGCATCATCGAGCAAATCCGCCTGTCGCAGAACCAGCCCGAGTGGATCGTCATGGACGTGATCCCGGTGATCCCGCCCGACCTGCGCCCGCTTGTCCTGCTCGAGAGCGGAAACTTCGCGACCAGCGATCTCAACGACCTGTACCGGCGGATCATCAATCGCAACAACCGGCTCAAAAAACTGATGGATCTCAACGCGCCCGAGGTCATCATCCGCAACGAAAAAAGGATGCTCCAGCAATCGGTGGACGCGTTGTTTGACAACGGCCGGTGCCGGCGGCCAGTGCTTGGGTCGAGCAACCGGCCGCTCAAGTCGATGACCGACATGATCAAGGGCAAGCAGGGCCGGTTCCGCGAGAACCTGCTGGGCAAGCGGGTCGATTACTCGGCCCGAAGCGTCATTGTCGTCGGACCCGAACTGAAACTTCACCAGTGCGGCTTGCCCAAGAAAATTGCCCTCGAATTGTTCCAGCCGTTCATCATCCGCAAGCTCAAGGAGCATGGGCTGGCCGACACGATCAAGAGCGCCAAGAAGATGCTTGAGCGCCGCGAGACGGAGGTATGGGACATCCTTGAGGAGGTCATCTATCAGCACCCGGTCATGCTCAACCGGGCGCCGACGCTGCACCGCATGGGCATCCAGGCGTTCGAGCCGATCCTCGTTGAGGGCAATGCGATCAAGGTCCACCCGCTGGTCTGCACCGGGTTCAACGCCGACTTCGACGGCGACCAGATGGCCGTGCACCTGCCGCTAAGCGTCGAAGCGCAGGCCGAGACGCACATCCTCATGCTCGCCACGCACAACATCTTTGGCCCGTCCAACGGCGCGCCGATCATCAGCCCGTCGCAGGACATCGTGATGGGTGTGTATTACATCACCTCGATAGCAGAAGATGCAGAGAAGGACCCGGCCAAGTGCCCGGCCTTCAAGGACCCGATCGAGGCGTTCCTGGCGTACGATCTGAAACGGGTGCGGATCCACGACCCGATTGTGGTACGCCTGCCCAAGGGCCACTACAAGGGTATCGTCACAGATCAGGGCGGCGAGGTCGAGCCGATGCCCGAAAACAGTCGCGTGTTCACCACCGTCGGCCGGCTGTTGTTTAGCGATATCCTGCCCGACGGCATGCCCTACTACAACTGCACTTTGGGCAAGAAGGGCTGCTCGCGGGTGATCGACGATTGCTACGCGATCCTCGGCAGGCCGTTGACGATCGATCTGCTCGATGCGCTCAAGGACATCGGATTCAAGCGCTCGACACTCGCCGGCCTGTCGTTCGGCATCACCGATCTGCGCATCCCGGCGGCCAAGCAGCAGATCATCGACCAGACGCAGAAAAAGGTCGACCGCATCGAAAAGGCCTACCACGCCGGTGCCATCACGCACCGCGAGCGGTACAACCAGTTGCTCGAAGTGTGGACCCACTGCCGCGAGCAGGTGACTACCGAGTTGCTCAAGGAGTTGCAGCACGACCGCCGCGACGAAAACGGCCTGCCCCTGCCGATAGACTCGACCGAGGGCAAGTTCTACCTCAACCCCGTCTGGCTGATGAGCGATTCGGGCGCCCGGGGCAACGTCAGCCAGATCCAGCAGCTCGCCGGCATGCGCGGGCTGATGAGCAAGCCGTCCGGCGAGATCATCGAGACGCCCATCAAGGCCAACGCCCGCGAGGGATTGAACGTGCTCGAGTATTTCAGCTCGACCCACGGTGCCCGCAAGGGCCTGGCCGACACCGCGCTCAAGACCGCCGACTCGGGGTACCTGACGCGCAAGCTCGCCGACGTGGCACAGAACGTGTTCATCGCCAAGCCCGATTGCCACACGCGGCAGGGCATCACCAAGCGCGCGATCTACAAAGGCGAGGAAATCGACGTGCAGTTGCGCGCTCAGATCATCGGCCGCATCGCACGCGAGACGATCCGAAACCCGATCACCGACGAGCTGATCGTCGAGGAGAACGAACAGATCACGCCGGTGGAGGCCGGCAAGATTGAGCAGCTCGGTATCGACAGCGTCGTGGTGCGAAGCCCGCTGACCTGCGAGTCACCGGAGGGCCTCTGCGCCAAGTGCTACGGGCAGGACATGTCAACCGGCCAACTCGTCGAACAGGGCCTGGCGGTCGGCATTATCGGCGCGCAATCGATCGGCGAGCCGGGCACCCAATTGACCATGCGCACGTTCCACACCGGCGGCGTCGCGTCCATGTCACTGATCGACACCGAGTACAGGGCGCAGAACGGCGGCACGGTCGGCTACCGCGAACTGATGGTCGCCCCGCAGGAGGTCGGCTTGGACGGCAGCGATGCCGAGGGCTTCATCACGTTGCGACGCTCGGGCGATATCGTCGTGATCGACGACAAGGACCGCGAAATGGAAAGGTTCCGCGTGCCCTATGGAGCCATCGTGACGGTCTCGGACGGGGACAAGGTGAAAAAAAATCAGCGCTTGGTCCAATGGGATCCGCACCGCACGCCCATCCTCGCGGAGAAGGCCGGCCGCGTCCGGTTCGTCGATATTGAACTGGGCGAGACCGTACGGCCCGAGAGCGAGGGCACCCGGCGCGGCGGCAAGCGCGACGCCGCCACCCGCGAGGCGCTCGTGGTCATCGAGCACAAGGGTGAAAAGCACCCGCAGATCGTGATCGAGGACGCGGAGGGCAAGATCCTCGACTTCCATTACCTGCCCGCCAAGGCGCGCATCGAGGTGCAGGAGGACCAGGACGTAAACGCCGGGCACATGCTGGCGCGTCAGCCGCGTGAGGCGACCGGATCGGCCGACATCGTCGGCGGCCTGCCGCGCGTCACCGAGATATTCGAGGCTCGCCGGCCGAAGGACCCGGCCGTGCTCGCCGAGATATCCGGCATCGTCGAACTGCGTTCCGACAAACGGCGGGGCAAGATGACCATCATCGTCCGCAGCGAGGCCGGGCTCGAGGTCGAGCACCACGTGCTGCAGGACCGGCACCTGCTGGTCCACACCGGTGAGTTCGTCACCGCGGGTGATCCGCTGATCGACGGGCCACTCATCCCGCACGACATCCTGCGCATCAAGGGCGAGGAACGGCTGTTCAACTACCTGCTCGACGAGGTGCAGAACGTCTACCGCGCCCAGGGCGTGACGATCAACGATAAACACATCGAGGTCATCCTCAACCAGATGCTGCGCAAGGTGCGGGTCGAAAGCACGGGTGATACCCCGTTGCTGCCCAACGAGGTGGTGGACAAGTTCCGCTTCCGCGCCGCCAACGAAAAGATTGCGCAGTCGGTGATCGTTAAGACCCCGGGCGACACGGCGCTGCCGCAGGGCGCGGTGGTGACCAAGGCCGAGATCAAGGACGCCAACGATCGCGTCGAAGCCGACGGCAAGGAGCCGGCCAAGTCGACCAGGGCCACGCCCGCCACCGCGACGACCCTGCTGCTGGGCATCACCAAGGCCAGCCTCCAGTCGGAAAGCTTCCTCTCCGGGGCCTCGTTCCAGGAGACGACCAAGGTGCTCACCGAAGCGGCGCTGGCGGGTCGCGTCGATCATTTGGTAGGTTTGAAAGAAAATGTGCTGCTGGGTCACCTGATCCCGGTCGGCACGGGATTCAAGGCGTTCGCGGATCTGCGAGTTGAGAAACTGGCCGAGCCGCCGCCGGTTGAAGGTCCGACGCACGAAGAGGACATGGAAGATGCCGCCGCTCTCGCTGAGGCCGCCGGTGCTCAAGCGCCCGCCGATATTCAAACGACGATCGGTGAGTCACGCCTGGCAGCCCAGTTGCTCGGCGATGCAGAGCACTCCAGTGCGGTCAAGCCCACTGGTGCGGTCAAGAACTGAGCCCGGATTTCCCAGATCGACCTGGATCTATCTT
>CAUYYV010000279.1:0-4751 GCA_963577075.1 Phycisphaerae bacterium | reverse complement strand
CGACGAACCGTGCCGGCTGGGGCAGCAACCGTGCCGCCTCGGTGCAGACCGGGGCCTTGGTTGACCCGACATCGGTGATCACCAGATCATCGTGGTCGTGACGGGCAATCCGCCCGAGCAGGTCGGTAAACGTACCCAACGGGGTGGCCAGAACGACCAACTGGCTGGCCGCGACGACAGGGCCCAGGTTCGTGGTGGCCTGATCGAGGCAGCCACGGGCCTCCGCCCGCTCGAGGGTCGAGCGCCGCCGTCCGACTCCGACGATCCGGCCGGAGAATCCTGCTGCACGCAGGCCCATCGCCAAGCTCACGCCCAGCAGGCCCGTGCCCACGATCGTAACTTGGTGCAGTGAGCCAAATCCCTGATCTGTGCTGTTGCCAGCCTTCACGGCGGGTATAATAGCAGTTTTGGTTCGCTCGGACACGGCGGCTCAGCGCGGGGGTCGACTGCCGGCCGGCAGAGGGACATTTTCATGACCGCAGCAACGAACGACTACACAGGGACCTACGAGTTGGATTTCGAGAGGCCGCTGCTTCAACTGGAGAAGCAGATCACGGAATTGGAGACCCACGCTAGCGAGGTCGGCGTTGATTTTGACGCCGAGATCCGCACCTTGCGTGAAAAGCACGCGTCCATGCTCAAGAAGACGTACGAAAACCTCACACCCTGGAACGTGGTACGCATCGCCCGTCACCCCGGTCGACCCCAGGCCATCGATTACCATCGCGCGTTCATCAAGGAATATTGTGAGCTGCACGGCGATCGGCGGTTCGGCGACGACAAGGCCATCACTACCGGCTTCGGCCGGATTGGGCCGCACAAGTGCATGATCGTCGCGCATCACAAGGGCAAAGACACCCGCGAGCGCATCGACGCCAACTTCGGCATGGCGCACCCGGAGGGGTATCGCAAAGCGATGGCAAAGATGAAGCTGGCCGAGAAATATTCTTTGCCGGTGGTGTCCATGATCGACACGCCCGGTGCTTATCCCGGCATCGGTGCCGAGGAGCGGGGCCAGGCCGAGGCAATCGCTTACAACCTACGCGAGATGAGTCGGCTGCAAACGCCGATCATTGCGATCGTATTGGGCGAGGGTGGTAGTGGCGGCGCCTTGGGCATCGCCGTGGGCGATCGCGTCGCCATGATGAACTACGCCTGGTTCAGCGTGATCAGTCCTGAAGGCTGCGCGTCGATTCTCTGGAAGACAGGGGAAAAGGCCGAGCAGGCCGCCGACGCGCTCAAGCTGACCGCGGCGGACAACCTCGGGCTTGGCACCATTGATACCGTGATCGAGGAACCGCTAGGTGGAGCACACCGGAACCCGCAGGCCGCCTATGATGGCGTCGAGAAATGGATCATCGCCACGCTGCGCGAGTTGAAACGTTTTAAGGTGCAGAACCTAGTCGCCAAGCGCTATGATCGCTATCGCAAGATGGGGCAACTTGCCGGGGGATAGATCGCTTCGTTCAGGGGCGCGGCGAAACGCCAGGTTTGTTGAGCACATCGCCCGGGCGCATTGGATGGCCGCGTATGAAATCGTCGATCGTCATGGGCCGGCCGCCGGGAACCTGCACCTCAAGCAGTTGCACGCCGCCGTGGCGCACGGCAACGGTGTGATCTTCCAATATCGTGCCCGGTGCCGCGTCGTGTTGGCGGTTGGGTTCGTCGCGAACACGCAGCAACCGCAACGGCCGTGATTTTTCCGACTCGCGTTGCACCCAGTCGACCTGCACGCCCGGCCAGGGAGTCAGGCCGTGGATGCGTGCGCGGACCTGTTTGGCAGGGGCGTCAAAATCAACCCATGCGTCAGCTTTGGACAGTTTCCCGGCTCGAGTTACCCGTGATTCGTCCTGCGGGTCACCGTGCAATCGACCCGAATCGTGATCGTCAAGCACCTTATCGATGACTTTAGGTCCCATCAGTGCCAGCCGATCGTGAAGTTCACCTGCTGTTTCCTGCGGATCGATCGGCGTGGTCGCTTGCGCATAGATCAAGCCCGCGTCCATGCGCTGTGCCAGCGAGATCACCGACACGCCGGTTTCACGTTCGTCGTTGATCATCGCCTGATTGATCGGCGCCGCGCCGCGGTACTTGGGCAGAAGCGACGCGTGCAGGTTCACCACGAGTCTCCCGGTCGCCGTGATCAACGTATCGCTGAGTTTCTGACCGAACGCCACGATGACCGCCGCGTCGGCGTGGATGCCTCGCATCTGATCGATGAATGACGCTGCATTGACGTCTTCACAACGGTGTGCCGAGATACCCTGGCTCTGTGTCCAGGCGCCGATCGGCGTGGGCGTCATCTTTCGGTGTCGACCCGCCGGCCGATCCGGTTGTGTCACGACGGTGAGCAGTTCGTGGGCGTCGCGCAGGTATCGCAGCGTGGGAAGGCCGAATTCGCCGGAACCGAAGTAAACAATGCGCATGATCGAGTGTTCATGGTCGCGACGGCAAATCAACGCTTCGCCGTGGCATCGAGGTCCCGCAGATGTTGACGATTGGCGAATACATCGGCCCGCGACATGCGATCGATAATAAGCACGCCTTCGAGGTGATCGGTCTCGTGCTGCCAGACACGGGCGGCAAGGTCGTCACCGTTGCGCCGTATCACATGGCCGTCTAGGCCTATCGCGTCGATGGTGATTGACCATGACCTTTGTATCATGCCCCTGATCTCGGGCAGGCTAAGGCATCCTTCTTCATGCTGCTCGGCCCGCCGGCTGGGCCGGCTGAGCACCGGGTTGATGAACACGTCGTCGCCGCCGGGTTCGCCGGTCGGGTTGGCCACGAACATCCGCCATGCCAGGCCCACTTGGGGAGCGGCCAGCCCCACGCCATGGGTCTCATGCATCAACTCAAGCATGCTGGTGGCCACCTGGCGGACCTGATCGGTCGCCCGATCAATCGGCTGGGCCTGACGACGCAGAATCGAATCCGGATACATCCGGATCCACAACTTGTTCGGGTCGATCGCGTCCATGAAGCCCCTTGTTGCTAGCCACCGGCCGGGTGGCCAGATCGTAGCCCAAAATCATCACAGGTCCAGCCTGCACTGGCACTTGACGTAATTGGTCGCACCTGCCATACTACTGTTATGGGCGGCGTGGGGCCGTCCGGTATCCTTGGCTAGTGGATGCCAATCTCGTTCTGTGTTTTTATATTTGGCACGATGATAGTAGGATAAATTGAGTGGCCACGATTACAAAGAAAGAACTGATTGAGCACATTGCAGACGCCACCAAACAGAAGCGTGTTGTGGTCAAGGACATCGTCCAGACTTTCCTCGATAATATCATTATTGAATTGGGCAAGGGCAATCGCCTTGAGTTCCGTGAATTCGGCGTGTTCGAAGTCAAGCAACGCCGAGCCCGCATGGCCCAGAACCCCAAGACGCTTGAACCCGTCAAGGTTCCGCCCAAACGAACGGTCAAGTTCAAGATTGGCCGATCGATGAAGAACGCTCTTTCCGGCGATCATCAGTCGCCGACCATCGGCTCTTAGCGCGGTGAGCACCGGCGCGGCCATACCAACTGACCATCAACTGTCCGCCCGATCGCCTGTGGATTGGCGCGGCAGGCTCCGTGACGAGTTGGCCTCGCTCTGCGCCGACGACCAGCTTCGCGAACTCGACCCGGTGCGCCTTGAAGGGCGTTGGGTTCACCAGCAGGGCCGCAAGTTGATCAACCTCGGCGGTAACGATTACCTCGCGCTTGCCTGCCATCCGCGTCTGCGTGATGCGGCGATCGACGCGATCAGCCGTTACGGCACCGGTGCCAGCGCCAGCAGGCTGGTCAGCGGCCATCATCCGTTGCACGCCCTGGTCGAGCAACGCTTCGCCCAGTTCAAGCACGCCGAAGCGGCGTTGCTCTGCCCGACAGGGTTCATGGCAAACCTCGCGGTGCTGACCGCACTGGCGCGGCGCGGCGATCTGGTCTGCATCGACAAACTCAATCACGCAAGCCTGATCGACGCAGCCAAGGCAAGCGGCGCCGCCGTGCGTGTCTTCCCACACTGCAACTACGACAAACTAGAACGCCTGCTTTCCCGACACTCGACATCCGACGCCCAACGCCCGCGTACCTTCATTGTTACTGACAGCGTCTTCTCCATGGACGGTGATTGCGCCGACCTGCGCGTTGTCTGTGACCTGGCCGAACGCTACGGCGCGATCACCGTGGTCGACGAGGCGCACGCGACCGGTGTGCTGGGCGCCACCGGTGCGGGTCTGTGCGAATTGCAGGGTGTGACCGATCGCGTCGATGTGGTGATCAGTACGGCTGGCAAGGCGCTTGGTGGGCTCGGCGGCATCATCACCGCCGATCGGGAGGTGATCGATACCATTGTCAACCGTGCACGTTCGTTCATCTATACCACCGCCGTGCCGCCGGCCCAGGCGGCGACCGTCGCAGCCGCACTAGACGTCCTGCACGATGAACCGCATCGCCGTACCCGCCTGCGACAACTCATCAACCGTCTGCACATCGCCTTGGCCCAACCACCGACCACCACCGCAACACCCATCATGGTCATCATCACCGGTGACTCACGGTCGGCCCAGCGGCTGGCCGGTCACCTGCGTGATCATGGCATATTTGCTCCGGCCATCCGCCCGCCCACCGTTTCGCCCGGTTCCGCCCGCGTACGCCTGAGCCTGCGCGCCGATCTCGACGACACCGACCTGAACATCCTAGTCGACGCAGTCAGGTCCTGGCGCCAAGGCAAGGGGCGTAACAGCTCGTTGAAAATCACGA
>CAUYYV010000278.1:0-4779 GCA_963577075.1 Phycisphaerae bacterium | reverse complement strand
GTTCCCATTGGATATGGAAGTCCTCAAGCGAGGGCTGTCGGTCCGGCTTGATCGTTCCGTCCAGCACGCCCTCGGACATTTTCCGCACCCGCTGCAGCTCGGATGCGCTGATGATGTCGGGGATGACGACGAAGCCGTTGCGCTCGAATGCTGCTTGCTGCTGCTTGCGACCGGTCATTGGATGTGACGCCTCTTTCGGCATTGGGATCTCTGAAAAGGCCTCGCAGCCTTGGAGCATCGGGCCTGGCGCGCTTTCCTGCGGGTTGTGGTTAAACAAGCCGACGTTTTTTCAGTTTACCTCGGTCTCGATGGCCAAAATATCCTACCATTTCCGGGACCGTGGTGGTGCGGAAGGAAGCGACACGGATCTGGTTCGAGGAGGATTGAGTTCCAGTGTCAGTGGGTTAATGTCTAGGGTACTGTGTGTTTCGCCGCGGCCAGAAGGGATTGCTCTACTGTCGGTTCGCAGCCAAAAACTGTTTTCACAATCAGGAGCTATTGACTATGAGTAACGTCCCGATGAGCAACCCGGAGATGATGCTGGCTTATCACGAACCGTTTCCCACGGCGCGAGGCGGATGTATCCAGTTGCGTAGCGGGAGGATCATTGCGTGTTCTGGGTGCGGATTTAACTACAGCGACGACGCCGCGATGAGTTGGTGCGAGCCATATGAGGGCCAGTATGTCAACGGCGAGAAGCCGATGCTGCAAAACTTGGTCGAATTGGGAAACGACATTCTGGGTGCCACCGAGCGGCGCATGCCCGATGGTGTCCCCCACACCAAAGCGAATCTCGCATACAAGAAATTGGCGTTTACCACGTCGTCGGACATGGGCAAGACGTGGTCCGAACCCAATATGATGACCAACATTCCGCTTCCCGCCCATGCGTGGTGTAACACGCTCTTTCGCACGAGCCGGGGCCGGATCATTCAGCCTTGTTACATGTCGCTTCGCCAGAGCACACCGAACGACCGCTGGCCATTACAGGGTGCCTGGGACTCAAACGGCAAGTTTGTCTCAACCGGTGCGCACTATTACGACCCAGCATTCTGCACCAGCTACGTGCTCTACAGCGACGACGACGGTGAAACCTGGCAGAAAAACGAGGACGGCGAACTGCACATCTTCATGCCGCCAGAGGTCGTGCTGGCCTTCACCGCCGAGCCAACGGTGGCGGAAGTTGAGCCGGGCGTGCTGATCATGATGTTGCGCACACGCCTCGGGCGGGCGTTTGAGGCCTGGTCATATGACGATGGCACGACGTGGACGCGGCCGGCGCCGACACATCTGGCATCGTCGAATTCGCCGGTGGTGGTCAAGCGGTTGCACTCGACTGGGCATCTGCTGTGCGTGTGGAACCAGGCGGGTGAACAGGACATCAAGCAGGGCCACATCCGCTGCCGGCTCTCGTCGGCCGTGTGCCGAAACGGCCGCGGCGTCTGGGAGTTCTTTCAGAACGTAGAATCCGTGCTCGAGCCGAGCCACGTCGAGCCTGGTCCCATTCGCTACACCTCGCCGCTGGGCCTGTACGGCCGTGATCGGGATCATCCCGCACACGAAAACGATCCGCAATACAGCGTGGTGCTTAAGACGAGACAGCGGTGGACCAATCACAGCGTCTGCGTGCTCGACGACCGCGTGCTGATCCTTTACGGCGGCAGGTGCAAGGTGCTGCCTCTCAAATGGTTCTACCGCGGCAACGATCCGCACGAAGACAATACCTCGCTGCCCGTCATCGGCGCCCAATCCGGCCGCTGACTATTTTAGTGGCGGCCGGACGGTGGAGGGTGCCAGATACGGCGGGGTCGTTGAGCTCTGCGTACCCGGCGGATAGCATGGCCCAGATGCGCAAGGTGATGGCGTTGACGTTGATCGCGGGGGCATGTGCCGGGTGCGTGCCGCAGGCGAGCGAGGGCGGGTTTGATTCGCCCGACCCGGCCGCCAAGCTGTACGCCATCCACCGCGCTGGCGAGCAGCGGGACCGATCAGCGTTGCCTCACCTGGTCGAGCAACTGGACAGCGACGACCCGGCCGTACGCATGATGAGCATCACCGCGCTCAAACGGATCACGGGTGAGCGATTCGGGTACAATCCCTACGTCCCCGTGTCGCAGCGCCGCCAGGCCGCCGATCGGTGGATCGAAGCGGTGCGCAGCGGTTGGTTTGACGTGTCGCCAAACCAGGAGGTACCCACCCAGCCGTGAGTAGTCAGGAACACGCCGATGTCGAGATCCGCATCATCAGCGAGCCTCGCTACGTCTGTGCCGTCCGGCACGCGATTGTATCGCTTGCCAAGGCGATGGGCTTGGCCGAAACAAGTTGTGCCAACTTGGCGCTGGCGGTCACCGAAGCGATCGCCAATATCATCAAGCATGGCTACCACGGCGACGAGGGCCGTCCGATCTGGGTCAAGGTGACACCGGTGCAACAAGGCGGCCGCGACGGGCTCGAGGTCGTGATCGAGGATGAGTGCCAGGGGATAGACCTGGACAAGATCAAAAGCAGATCCCTCGACGAGATCCGACCCGGAGGCCTGGGAGTACACATTATCCACGAGATTATGGACGAGGTGGACTACAGCCATCGCGAAGCCGGGGTGGGCGTGCGGCTTCGGATGCGAAAATTCATCACGCCGGCGCAACCGGTCAGCAGCGAATAAGGAAGCGAAGCATGGCCCAAAAAAACACGGTGATCTGTGACCGCCAGCCACTCGACGACGGGCTCGTGGTCAAAGCCGAGGGCGAGATCGATCTGATCCGATCGCCACAACTGCGTGCCGAACTGATGCAGGTGCTCAGCGATGATCTGGACCGTCTGGTGATCGATCTGTCCGAGGTGCCGTTTATGGATAGCTCCGGCGTGGCTACGTTTGTCGAGGCGTTGCAGGTGCAGCGCAAGAAGAGCAAGAAACTGGTGCTGTGCAATCTCCAGCCGAAGGTTCGCAGCATCTTCGAGATATCAAGGCTCGACATGGTTTTCACCATCGCCGATGACGTGGCGGCTGCCGCCCGGGCGTGAGCATGTCCCAAACACCGCCATCAGCCGCGACGCCCCGCGAAGGCCCGCCTCAACCGTCAGCGGGGTACAAGGCAATCTGTTCTCTGGGGACACCGGTCATCAACGGGCTGAGTTATATCGGTGGGCTGTTCATCATGACCGTGCAAACCGCAGGGTGGATCTGGTGCGGCACAGTGATGAGAACGGTCCGGCTCGGGCGCCCCGCTCTCTACTCGCAGTTCGTCCGCGTCGGCGTCCGGTCGATCGGTGTGATCGCGTTGGTCAACGGTTGCATCGGGCTGATCCTGGCTTTGCAGATGGCGACTCCGCTGGCCGACTACGGTGCCAAGGAGAACGTCGCGACGATCGTGGCCATCGCCGTCGTGCGCGAGTTGGGCCCGCTGCTATGCGCGATCGTGCTGACCGGATTTGCCGGAGCGTCAATCGCCGCCGAGTTGGGCACGATGGTCGTTGGGGAAGAGATCGAAGCGCTGCAGGCCCACGCGCTCAACCCGATACGGTTCCTGGTCGTGCCGCGAATGGTGACCACGATGCTGAGCCTTGTGGTTCTGTGCGTGTTCGGCGATCTGATCGCGATTGGTGGTGGCTATGCAATCAGCGTCTTTGCCCTGGACATCCCATCGGGCGTTTATTACGGCAACACGATCGAAGCACTCGATGTGGTCGACTTCTTCACCGGGCTGTGGAAGGCGGCCATTTTCGGATTGATGATAGGTGCGATCGGGTGCTACAACGGGCTGGCAGTCTCCGGCGGCGCCGCCGGCGTCGGACGCGCCACCACGAACACCGTTGTCCACTCGATTGTTAGTGTCATCGTGGTGGACCTGATCTTTGTTGCGATCTTTTACCAGCTTGGATGGACGTGAGACCGGATGCCGAGAATCAGGGGAAAGCCTCTCGCTAAACGGGTCTAAACGGGCTATGCCTTCGTGATCTCGACGAATCGGCTGACACTGTGCAGGTCGGGCAGGACATCTACGCTGGCCAGGATCGTGCCCGATTCACCGGCTTGGCCCTTGACGGGGTGCAGTTTGACCATGTAAACCGGCCAGTTGCGCCCGCTGCGCCGCTTGGTGCGGAAATTGTCGTGCAAGACGCGTTTGAGGCGGCGTTGTTCCTCGGCGACCTTTGCATCACGGTGCAGCAGGCGCACCAGCGTCTTCGCCGCCGCCGCGTTACGCGGCGTCTTGACAACCTTGACGTGAATCCGGCTGCCAGGGGTGATGTTGTCGAGCATGGTTAGGCCTCGCATCGTGGTTTTGGTGTCGAATCAATCCGAGCCGCTCATTTTCGGGTATTGACGCTGCGGCGTCAACCGGCGGGCGTTTCCCGTCGGGCCTGCTCGATCAGCGCCGCTGGAGTGCCGATGTCGGCGACCACCACCGTGCCCAGGTGCTCGCGCGCCCGGGGTCGGTCAAACCCAACTTTTGGTGCGACGAATGTCACGGTCAGGTCGGCCCGGATCGTCGGATCGGACGGCTGGCCGGTATCACAATCGAGACCGGAGGGCAGGTCCACCGCCACGACCGCGGCCTCCCATCTGCCCGCGGCATTGATCCTGTCGATCACCGCTGCCATCGGCGGGCGGAGCGTGCCGGCAAATCCAGTGCCCAGCAACGCGTCGACGATCACGTGCGTAACGTCCCAGTTACCCGAGGCGTTGGCTAATTCAGATGCATCCCGTGCCATCTGCATCGGCAGGCCCATCCTTGCGGCGATCAGGTGGTTGGCCATGGCGTCGCCGGTCAGCGCAGCGGG
>CAUYYV010000277.1:0-4805 GCA_963577075.1 Phycisphaerae bacterium | reverse complement strand
AAGCGCCGACCGGGACGAACACTGCGATTTATCAGCTACGGCGTCGAGGAAAAACTCAGCGTCGGGTCGTACCTGTACATGCGATCGCTGTCGCCCCGGCAGCGCAATCAATGCGTACTGGCCGTCAACTGTGACGGCGGCGGCACGCACGTGGGCAGCGATATGATCAACGTGACCGGATCAGCCGGCCTTCAGAAACTCGCCGATACGGTATGGCGGCAGTGCCGGCACCCGGCGACGATCAAGCCGTTGCTCTGCCCGTACAGCGATCATTTTCCACTCAACATCTGCGGCATCCCTTCCATCTGGGTGTTTCGCCCGAGCATGCTGGGCGACGGGCTGTGGAACCTGCACAGCGTGTACGACAATCTCGACAACGTCAGCACCAAAGTCATCAGCCGCAACATCAACACGACGGCCGTGTTTATCAGGAAAGTGGCTGATGCTGACCGCCTTCCCTTCAAGCGGGGTATCGATTCGCAGACGATGAAAGAGATCCGCAAGATGGCCAGGCGCGAGTATCGCCACCCGTGGTCGCCGAATCAATTTCGTTACGACAACGAGTCGCGCTGATGACAACGCTTTTTGAAACGATCAACAGAGGTTGACATGCCCTTCAAAGACGGCGCAAGCGCTTCACACATACGCCGCTACTGGCAGGTGCTTTGCGCACAGATAGGCGAGCGTCACAGCGGCACCGACGCCGAGCAATGCGCCGCCGACTACATCGAGGGCCGGTTCAAGCGTTTAGGCTTGCAGAACGTCCATCAACACCGCTTCGAGTTTCCCAATTGCGCTTATTCGCGATGCGTCGTGCGTGCGGGTCGCGGCAAGCGGCTGACTCGCATCAAGACCGCCCGGCCCTTCAATTTTACGAAGAGCACCGCGACCTCAGGGGTGCGCGGACAACTCGCGTATTTGCAGACGGGCACGGCGCTGGACTTCAACCAACCGACGCGCGGCAGAATCGGCCTGCTGATCGGATCGCTCTCCCTGGCCGACCCGGATCTCAAGAAGCGCCTGGTCCAATCCGGCCTGATCGCAATGCTCGTCGTCGATGCGCGCATTCCCTTCGACTGGATCACCACTGCCGGCTGCGCGCCGCAATGGGTCGGCGGCTACAATATTCCAACGGCCAGCATCGCCTATTTCGACGCACGTGATCTGGTCAAGCGGATGCCGCAGACCGTGCAGGTGACGATCAAGGCGTCCACCTTTGCGGCCATGAGTCAAAACGTGATCGGCGAGGTCGTCGGCACTCGCCGGCCCGACCAGGTGATCGTCGTCAACGGCCATCATGACACCGTCTTTGGTACCGTCGGCGCCAATGATAACGCCAGCGGAGTCATCTTCACCCTCGAGTTGGCCCGTATCTTTGCAAAACGCCGCCCCACACGAACGATTCGATTCATCAGCTACGGCGTCGAGGAAAAGCTCAGTGTCGGATCCTACCTGTACGCGCAATCGCTGTCACCGCTGCAACGCCGACGCTGCGTGCTGGCGATCAACGCCGACGCCATTTCCAGCCACATCGGAGTCGATGCGGTAAACATCACCGGGTCGGCAAGCCTGCACAAACTCACCACCGATGCCTGGCGCCGCTGCCAACACCCGGTCGACGTCCAGCATGTCGTCTCGCCTTACAGCGATCATTTCCCGATGAACCTGATCGGTGTGCCGTCCCTGGCGCTGCGTCGTACGAGCCTGCCCAACAGCCACTGGATGCTGCACAGCACACACGACAGCGTCGAGAACTCCAGCGGCACGGTGCTCAGCCGAACCATCAACACGTCCGCCCGGTTTCTCCACCAGGTCTCCAACGCGCCACGGCTTCCTTTCAAGCGTGGGATCGACGCGCCAACCATGCGCGAGGTCCGTGCCGTGGCCAAGGTGCAGTTGCGCCACCCTTGGTCGGCCGAGAAGTTCGTGTACAATTAACCTTTTATCCCATACGGCTCATCGGCCTGGCCCGGGATTCGGTTGGTTGAACAATGGCGCGAAGCATGAACCAAAACAATGCAATCTTTGATCACACGACCATGATGGCCCTGCTCGAGGCGAGCCGGGCGATCATCAGCGAGTCTCAACTCGACCGCGTACTCGACTGCGTCGTCACGCAGGCGACGACCGTGCTCAACGCCGAAGGCGCCAGCGTGCTGCTTCACGATGCTTCACGCAACGAGTTGATCTTTCTCGCCGCTACCGGCCCGAAAGGACCACAGTTGGTCGGCGATCGGTTTGACGCCTCGCTGGGCATCGCCGGCCAAGCGCTGCGCACCGGCCGGGCGGTGCACGTTGATGACGTCAGTCGCAACCGCAACTTCTTCGATGGTGTGGATCAGAAAACGCGGATGCAGACACACAACGTCATCGCCGTACCATTGATCCATGGCGAGGAAGTGTTGGGTGTCGTCGAAGTCGTCAACCCGAGCCGTGGCCACAGCCAGAATCAGGACGACCTGCAACTCGTCGAAGTGTTCGCCAACCTCGCCGCCGCCGCCGTGCGCAGCGGCAAGGAATATGACCGGATCAGCCGTGACAACCGCGGCCTGCGCGAGGCCGTCCCGACGCCCGATATCGTCGGACAATCCAAACAGGTGCGGGACGTGATGCGATTGTGCCAAAAGGTTGCGCCTTCCCATACCACCGTCATGATCACGGGTGAGACCGGCACGGGCAAGGAACTGGTTGCGCACGCCATTCACGAATTTTCTGGGCGTAGCGACAAGCCGTTCATCGCCGTCAATTGCGCCGCCCTGCCTGAGACGCTCCTGGAAAGCGAGATTTTTGGTCATGAGAAGGGCGCATTCACAGGCGCGACCACCCGTAAGCTGGGCCGATTCGAGTTGGCTGACGGCGGGACCCTGTTTCTTGACGAGCTGGGCGATATGAGCCAGGCCACGCAGGTCAAGCTACTACGTGTGTTGCAGGAGCGCGAGTTTGTCCGCGTGGGCGGGACACAGACAATTGTTTGCGACGTGCGCGTCGTCGCCGCCACGAACCGCGATCTGAAACAGGACATGCAGGACCATCGTTTCCGTCCAGACCTCTACTACCGGCTCAACGTGTTTCCGATCGTGTTGCCGCCGCTGCGTGATCGCATCGATGATCTGCCGATACTGGTTGATCACTTCATGAACATGGTCATTGCCAGCCTGGACGTGCCGCCGCCGCGGATCACCGATGATGCAATGGCGGCGATGGCTGGCTACACCTGGCCGGGCAACATCCGTGAGCTTCGCAACGTCGTCGAGCGGTGCGCCCTTCTGGCCGACGGCGGCGAGATTGGGGTGCAGAACCTGCCCCCGGAATTGGTACACCAATCAGCAACGGGCGACGACCAACAAACCGCAGTGGCCACGGGAACATCGAAACTGGCCAATCAGGAAAAGGCATCGATCATCAAGGCGCTTCAGGACGCCAACTGGAACCAATCGGCCGCGGCCCGGGCACTGGGCATCAGCCGCGACCATCTACGCTACCGCATCAAGAAATATCAGATCGCCAGGCCCTGAGTGACGGGACACATTTCCCACCCGCCACGTCCCAAACCGGGCTATTTATTCCAATCAAACGCTGCAATTTGCCGACCGTCGCGAAGGGTGAAAATCGTAACCGGTTATAAAATCACGCATTGAGGTTCTTGGTCGCATTCGTGGCACGGGCCGTGCAGGTAGATTGTCCGCGGCAAGGCAGAGCGGCTGTGGGCAGGGAAAGCCACGCAGCCTCCGGGGGGTCAGCCGGCCCGATCGATGGCCACTGCGGGTGGTCACGGTTCCCCGCGTCGGGCGGGGAGGACAAGAGCGGACCGGCGGGGCTCTGCAGCGCCTTGCCCAGTCCCTTTTTGTGCGCCTGCTGGCCGCGCAGACCGGGCTCTGCCGATCATTGTCTAAGGCCGCGATCACCAACATGAAAAATCGCTTTGCTCTCATCACGCTGCTGATCGTTCTGGCTGTTGCCGCAGCCGGCGTCTATCGCGTCGGAAGGGCGCAATTGGCGGCGGAGGTCTATCGTGATCGGCTCAACGGGCTCGGCCGCGCCTACGACAAGTTGCTCGATGCTCACAACCAGATCATTCAAAAAACCGCGGTGACCGAGTTGCTCGTGCAGGACGGCACGCTCTGCCTCGCCGTACGCAATGCCAACGGTATCGTCCGCCAGATCAATACGCCGTTCGACCCATCGCGCGAGATTTACGTTGATTACGTCGTGCTCGACGGCCGGCTGTGGATCCGCCGCCTCTACGATGCCCACACACCACCTAGCGAGGGACTGATCATTGATCCCCAGCATGAGCAGATCGACTGGTCTGATGCGCGTTACGCGATCGGCAAGGCAGTCTATCGCAGCCTCAGCGAAGGCCGGTGGATCGTCACCGTCACCGGCAACGGCGCCTTGGGGCTGGTCAAGACCGATGCCGAAGAGGCCCTCGCCCCACCGCCACCGGTCAAGGACTTCGATCAGATCAAAGCAAAACTCAATTCCGATCTCGACCGCATCGGCCCGAGCGACGTCCTGCACAGGTTCCTCAGCCCCGATAGCTGACCACACACGCCGATCTCCAACTCGGGTCGCCATTCGACACCAACGCGCAATCTCAATACACCCGATTCGGTGTGCCGAACGCTTTCCCTATGGGCAGCATCATGCTGTTGGTGCCGGGCAAGGTGCGGATCGTCGTGCGGCGGGGTGATCTGGAGCAGGCCGACAGGTATTGGTCGATTTTCGCGAGGGCCATTCTGATATTGACTGGTCGAAGGTCGATCTGGGTGAGCCGCAGTGATCGGGTTTGGGCTCGTGTTCAC
>CAUYYV010000276.1:0-4845 GCA_963577075.1 Phycisphaerae bacterium | reverse complement strand
CGTGACGCGAAACCGGAAATGGAAGATGAGCAGATCATCGCGTTGGCCTACCGCCATCTGGCCACGCAGTCGCTGGACATCAAACCCGCCGCCCTCGATGCCATGTCCGATGACCAGGTCTGCCTGGAGATGCTCCGTCACTGGTCTGTATCTGAAGCGTTCATCGATGCGGACAAGGCTGACTCAATGTCGGCCCAGCAGTGCAAGCAGGCGCTCGACAAGCTGGCGGGGTTCATGCTGCACCGACTGTCCATGTTCGAACACGTCGAGAAAATGGGTGGGCTGCACATCGTCGGCACCGAGCGTCACGAGTCACGCCGGATCGACAATCAGCTGCGCGGCCGAGCCGGTCGGCAGGGCGACCGCGGGTCATCGCGGTTCTTCGTTGCGCTCGAAGATGACCTGATGAAACTCTTCGCCGGACCGAAGGTGCTGGCCATCCTCTCCAAGCTCGGGATGAAAGAAGGCGACGCGCTCGAATCACGCTTGGTGACCAAACGGCTCGAGGGCGCGCAGCGAAAGGTCGAGGAACGCAACTACGAGATTCGAAAAAACCTGCTCGAATATGACGAGGTCATGGAGCATCAGCGCAACGCGTTCTATGGCACGCGGCAGGCGGTGCTGGAAGGACGTGAAATCGACACGATCATCTTCAGCTATATCGCGGATGCGATCGATGATGCCTGTGACGTCTACATTGATCATGATTACGTCGCCTCGCAGGTAGCCGAGTGGTGCCGGCAGACACTGGACGTCAGCATCGAGGCCGGCAAGCTGCGCCTTGACAACCTGGCCGACCTTCAGACGCAGGTTCGCGATGAGGGCAAGGATGAGTCGCGCCAGGTGATCGAGATTACGCTGGGCGAATACATGTCCAACGATCTGCCGCCCGAGCAGTGGGACTTGCGCAGCCTTTCAAGCTGGGCGATGAGCCGGTTCAGCGTGGACCTGAAACAAAACCAGTTGCGCCAGATGAACGTGGACGAGGTAACCGAACAACTCGCGCAGACGGCGCAGGATCAGATCGACAAGAAAGACCTGGTCGGCCTGGCCAAGTTTCTCGAGCCGTTGTATGCGCAGAAAGATCTGGCCGAGTGGGTGAAGCAGAAGTTCAACATCGAAATCAAGCCCGGCGACCTGGCGCCCAATGAAAGCGAGAAGCCGGACGACACCAAGCAGCGTGTTGCGCAATTCATCTACGAAAAGGCGAGCAATGAGTATCGCCAGCGCGAGATCCGTTATCCCATCGAGTTTGCCATGGACATGGTGACGCAAACAGCCCAACAGGATCAGCAGTTCGCCGCTGAGCAACTGGTCGCCTGGGCCAATCAGCGTTACGACCTCGGCTGGAACGTTGAGCACATCTCGACCCTGCCGGCGGGGCAGATCTACGAGCAACTGGTCGAGGCCTCGACGCAATGGCACCGCAACGGCAGGCTCGATGCGTTGGTCGACCAGGCGCTGACCGAGCATGACCACGACCCACAGAAGCTGGCCGAATGGGCCAAGCAACGCCTGGGCCAGGACGTACAGGCCGACGACTGGCAAAACCTTGAGCACGACGCGCTGCGGCAAGCGTTGATCGACAAGGGGCGGGCCATGCTGCGCCAGGAATTGACGCAGCTTGAGCGGTTTGTACTGCTGCAGATCCTCGACACGGCCTGGAAGGACCACCTGTATGCGATGGATCAGCTCAAGGATTCAGTCGGCCTTCGCGGTTATGCGGAGCGTGATCCACGCATCGAATACAAGCGCGAAGGCGCCAGTCAGTTCCATCAGATGCAGAAGACGATGCGCGATCGGGTGACGGAGTTGATATTCCGCGCACGGCTGACACCGAACGTCGAGGCCCGCAACGTGTACGGCGACCAGCGGGCCGAGCACGCGGAGGCGGACAACGTCATGAACAACGCCGCGGGCGCCGTGCAATCGGGCACGGCCGAACAGCGCGAGGACCAAGCCGCCGCCAGAGAGGCCGGCGATGCGCCAGACCGGCATCAGTCACGAAAAGCGCGACGGGCCGCCGCTGCGGGACGCAATCGTGGCGACGAACAGGCCGCCACGCAACAAAGTAAACCCGGCTACAAGAAACGCAAACGGCGACGACGCTGAATTGTCAATATTATCCCGGCTGTAATGATCTGATACATCAATACATCAGCCCCGCCCCCATCGACGAGCAGGCCGGCCGAATCCCTAGGGCATCGCGACAGCATCCGTGGTAAGATGAACCTATACTCGCGCATCGTCCGGCGAAAGGACACCGATGAAGTTGAAACGAATAACACGCAGGAAGGTCGCCGTGGCGATCGGACTCTGCCTCAGTTGGTACATGGCGAGCCTGGCCGAATATCACCTCCCGTTTGTCGCAACGTCAATCGCTGAAAATTTGCCGCCCCACGGCTCGCGCGATCCGGCCGCCCATGGCGGCGGCAAGCATGGCGAGGAAGGCAACGTGTCGGAAAATCTCCGCCCCGGATCGAAACCCGCATGGCTCAACGACGTGCTGAACATCACGGGCGGACTGTTTATCGCCGCCATCGTGCTCGGACCGATCGCCCTCGCCCTCCGCGGCGCCGAACGACCCGATCCCACCGGTTGACCCCCTTCAAGAAACTTGACTAGGTTCTTGGTACGACCCATCCTGGCAACAAACCTGTTGACCCAGCATAGTTGACGGGGTCGATCGCCAAGGCCGTCTCATCTTGTCCGCCAACGTGTTCCGCGGCGCCGACACAGGATCATCAGCCCGCCCAGTGCAAGCAACGAGAGCGTGCCCGGTTCGGGAATAGGGACAAGAAAGCCGTGATAGCTGCCGCCGTTGTAGTACCACCCGACGATATTGCTACCGTCAATACCAAAGGCGCGGGTATCGCTTACCCCAGGCATATCAAGGACAGTGGAGGTGCCGATCGAATTCGTCATGCAAGAACCCGTGAACGTTGCCACCGCTGTAGTACTGACCAACAATATGATCCCCATCGATGCCAAAAGCGTAGGTGTCGCTTGCCCCGGGCACATCGAGGGGGGTGTAGGTGTACGAACCTTGCACCGATGCGCCAATAAACAGCAGCAGGCACCCGGCAACGACACTGACAAGCAAGGCCCTCATCGTATTCCTCCGCAAACCGCGTGGTTAAGCAAGTGCATTCTTCCCGCTCACCAGAGCGTAAGCCGATGTTTTCCTGCACGAGTATTATAACCCCAACTTCCCAAATGCCATTGCCCAAATCTATCAATAACGTGGCCCCATCTCGGAAATATGATCCAGAATTTGCAAGAGAATCCTGGCAGCCGGAAGGCCGGAGGCGAATACAGGTCTACACTGCTGACGACCGCGACACCCAATCGCTCGCTCACATGGCGCAGGGCAACGGAATCATGGCCAAGGTAATTTGGCGTGACGTCTCAGGTCAGTTGGCCCCAGTCCACGCTGCATGCCCCCAGTTCCGAGAGGACCAGATCGACATACGTGCAGGAGTCGTCCGGTTTGCCCGAGTGAACGCTGACGCGATTAATCAGGTGCCCGTGCGGCAGGATCGCGCCCGGCACTCCGGCCGGGCCGCTGCCTGTAATGGTGCCGGTGATGCTCATCGTTTCATTTAGTCGCTGGGCGCGGCTCGACGCGGTAAAGATCATCGCGCACGTTCGAGACGAAATCGTACGAGCTATACCCGTCGGGATCGATCCTGATGATGAGGTTCTCCTGATCGCCACCCGCTCGAGCAATCACACTGCCATCCGGTGCGATCACCATGCTGTAGCCGCCGTGATTGGCGCTGTTGCAACTGCACCAGAACACGCCGTGGAGATACGCCTGCGCCCGCAGCACGCAATGGTGAATCTCGTGATATGGGTGGTAGGGTCCCATGGTCGCCGCCGCGACCGGGTTGAGAATCATTTCGGCGCCGCGACGTCGCAGGGCGCGGGCCGCCTCGGGATACCACCGATCGTGACAGATCAACACGCCCGCCACGCCCCAGGGCGTGTCAAACACCGGAAGGTCATCGCCCAGGTCATAACGCATCGATTCGAGCGCTGATTTGGTTTCGTGCGCCTTGCGGTAGATACCCTGCACACCACCGCTGTCGTTGATGATGACGCAGGCGTTGAACACCTGCCGGCCTTCACGGATGAACATGGCGGCGCACAACCACACGCCCAACTGCCCCGCCAGCGCTCCCAGTTCGTCCGTCTCCGGGCCGGGCACGGTGGTCACCACGCGATCGAGAATGTCCTTGTTGCACGACCAGCCGTCGAGATAGCTTTCCGGCGTGAGCAGCAGTTTCGCGCCATCGGCGACGGCGACGCGCATCTGGGCCATCACCAACTCGTGATTGAAGCGCACGTCGTCCGGACCCATCGGCGACTTCGGACCCGCAACCTGCGCAACCTGAGCGATCTCCTCATCGAACGCACTGCGGAAGTTGCACTGGAGTAATCCTAATGTGAGCGGTTTCATGGTTGGCGGCAAATTCCATCTAAAATTAGTACAGGCACGCCCCATCTAAGGCGCTATTGGCACCCACTCAATACCGGCCTGATCCATTTGCGGGCCCGCATAATATACGCCCAGCTTCGGACGACATCCGCGAATGAATGCTCAGGTACTCGCCCGTGTGATTGTCAAACGTCCGGGACATATCGAGGATACGCCCATTATCGTCACAGTATATGTTGGTTGTCGGCCCCGTGATGACACGCGTTGATGATGATATTTGCCGAAGACGCCGCGTCATCCGGATTGGTTCCACCGATGACGAGCACGCGTGCCGGGGCACCGTTCGCTTGCCAGATGGACACTCGAACGGGTGTAGAACACCATGGTTTTCGAAAAGGAATTAG
>CAUYYV010000275.1:0-4857 GCA_963577075.1 Phycisphaerae bacterium | reverse complement strand
TCGGATCGGATCGTCACCGCGTGGCTCGCGCTGAGTTCGAGCACGGCCGACAATGGGTGCATGCGCGTCGTGCCCGGGTCGCAGAAGCTCGAAATTCAGCCGCACATGGATACTTTTGAGGATGGCAACCTTCTGTCGCGTGGCCAGCACGTCGACGTCGACGTCAACGAAGACGATGCGGTCGACGTCGTGCTCGCACCCGGCGAGATGTCGCTGCACCACACGCAATTGATCCATGGTTCAAATCCCAATCGCACCGATCAGGCGCGCATCGGTTTTGTCACCCGTTACGTCACACCGCAGGTTCGACAACGTGGTTCAAAGCCGCTGGCCGTCCTTGCCCGCGGGCGCGACGATTTCGGGCACTACAAATTTGTCGGCCCGCCTCCGACCGACCGAAGTCTCGACGACGCCGTCGCAGCCCTCAAGCAGACGGCTGCCGAACATTTTCGGCTGGTCATGGAAAAGAAATAACGCCTGTTTGTAAAGCCGCGGCCCCGTGACCAAGCCTAACATCGTCTTTTTGCATTCACACAACACCGGCTGTTACGTGCAGCCGTACGGCCACGCGGTACCGACGCCGAATCTGCAACGGTTCGCCGAACGGGGCGTGCTGTTTCGCGGCGCGTTTGCCGCCTCGCCCACCTGCTCGCCCAGCCGGGCCGGCTTCATGACGGGCCAGTACCCGCACTGCTGCGGGATGACGGGTCTGGCGCATCGCGGATTCAGTCTCGATGATCCTCGGCATCACATCGCGCACACGCTTAGGCGGGCCGGGTATCACACGATGCTGCTCGGCGTGGAGCACACCTGCCGTGACATCGCCGACGCCGGCTACGACGAAACGTATCCGCCCGATCTGCGCGACGCGGCCGACGTGGCGCCCCAGGCGGTCGAGATCATCCGGCGGGACCACGGCAAGCCCTTTTTCCTGTCGGTTGGCTTGAAGCAGACGCACCGGCCCTTTCCCGAGCCGGGCGCTGAGGAAGATGAACGTAACATATTGCCGCCGGCGCCGCTGCCGGACGTGGCGGCCGTGCGGCGTGACATGGCCGGTTTCAAGACCGCTGCGCGGCAGATGGACGCGTGCTGGGGCCAAATTTTTGACGCGCTTGACGAATCGGGTCTATCCGACCGCACGCTGGTGTTCTGTTTCAGCGATCACGGCCTGCAGTTTCCGCGCATGATGACGAACGTGACGGATCACGGTCTGCGCGTGTACCTGATCGTGCGCGGCCCGGGCGGGTTCGACGGCGGTGGGATTGTCGAGCCGATGGTCAGCCTGATCGACCTGTTTCCCACCGTCTGCGACGTTGCCGGCATCGCGCTGCCCGCGTGGCTGCAGGGTAAATCGCTGTGCCCGCTTGTCAACGGCGTGGCCGATCAACTGCACGAGCAACTGTTTGGCGAGATGAACTACCACGCCGCGTACGAGCCGCAACGAACCGTGCGCACGGACCGGTGGCGATACATCCGTCGCTTCGACGAGCGCGATCACATCGTGCTCTGCAATGCCGACGATTCGCCGAGCAAACAGGTGTTGATGAATCACGGCTGGTCCACGCAACGGCGGGATCAGGAGATGCTGTTCGATCTGATCTTTGATCCGCAGGAGTCGCACAATCTTGCGGGTGACCCCGGTGCTGCGGCGCAACTTTCAGAGATGCGTGCGTTATTGGATCGGTGGATGCACGAGACCGACGATCCGCTGCTGCGCGGCCCGATGCCCATTCCGCCGGGCGCAGTGGTTAACGACCCGGACACCGTCTCGCCGAGCGACCGTCCGACGTCGACGTGAGTCTACTCGAACCAGAACGAAAACAAGTCGGCGTTTTCCAGCCAGAAGTGCAGGCGCAGCACGTCCGCGGGAAATTCCTCGAGCTGCGGGCCATGATCATGCCACGTCACCACGTGGTCGAGGCTGTCGCCTGCAAATGGCGTGCAGTCGTCGAATCGCCACGTCTCCGGCCATTCGCCGTCGCGTGTGCCCTGCGCTTCGCGGATGGCGACACGGATAAATCCCTGCGCGTTCGTGCGCGCGTTGATGTGCAGTTTGCCGCCTAGATAAGCCATCGGCCGAGTGAGCATGTACCCGCCGTCGGGCCCCGCGCTGATGGAAACGAATCGGTCGCGCTGGAGCGTCGCCAGGCAGAAGTGGTTGAGCAGAGGATTGTCGCGGCTGCGTGCGCCGGGTTTGTGCAGGTACTCACGGCCGCCGTAATACACGCGGATCGTGTCGTCCACCTCGATCAACTCTGTCATCGCGGTGGCGAAACCCCAGTCGCACGCGCCTTGGTAAGGCGGCGAAGTAGGCAGAAACGTCGGTCGTTTCGGGTGGCGGAACCAGTGCAACCCGTCGCGGCTCCACGCCAGTTGCGTGTCCAGCAGGAAATCTTTGCCGCTCGTGAGCGGGTGACGTTTGCCGTCGGGGTGCATGTGCAGGCAGTGCAGCAGCCCGAAGTAGACTTCCCGGTAATGAGCGACCTGCATGCCATAAAGATGGATTGGATCGCATTCGTCGTGGCCGAAGACGTTGACCGGCTGCGACCAATCGAGCAGGTCCGTGCTTTGACAGTAAGCGATTCGCCTCACCTCGCCGGCATTGACCGAAGCGCGGCGGTACATCATGAACAGATCGCGCTGCGGGTTGTACACAACCGAGATCGCGGCGCCCGCGCGCCCGCAGAGCACGGGGTTCGCCGGTGCGTCGGTCCACTCGAGCCCGTCGTCGCTGAACGCCACGCACACGGCCGCGCGATTCGGCTCGCGGTCACGCAGCGACGCGGCGTACAGCATGGCGAACCGGCCCCGGTCGGCCATGCGCGGTGGCAACGCCAGCACGCACAACGTGCCCACCAGGTGCTTGCCGTGTGAATGGAAAATGTTGTTGGCCTTGCTGCCGTCAAACGCGAAGCGCCCCAGTTTCGGCCGCCGCCACGTCAGACCGTCGTCAGACTCGTAGTACAGCCCGCGGTGATCCTGCAAACTCTTGCCTTCCGGGCGCTGCCGGCGCATATCATCCAGCGGCGCCCACAGACGAAACAAGCCGGTCTGCTGGTCGCGCATGATCGTGCCGTACGAGCACGCCCCGCCCGCTTCCCAGGGTTCGCAAGCGCTGAGAATCGGATTGGCCTCGTGCTTGCTCGGTTGGTGTACGATGCGCTCGGCGCCGTTGAGATCGTCCACGACGTGATGATCCATCAGCAACTGGCGTGCGCGGCCGACCTGAACCGGGCTCGTGGCGACCAGGTCGGGCGAGCCGCGCAGCGTCTGGATGCCTTCGTCAAGGTTGGATGGCTTGAACGCGTAGCGGTACATCTGCAGCGTCGGCATGGTCGTGTCTCTCGGTTTTCGCCCGGTGCATCACGGGCGTGCCGGTTCGTACGCCCCCTTGAGCATGGGGTTGTCCGCCGGTTGCTTGCCGCCGTAGAACCATTCAAGCGGCAGGACCTTGATCGTCAGGCACATCACTTTCTGGGTCGCTTCATCGATGTAACCGCCGGGCGCTTCGGTGCGCGGGCGGGCACGGACGGGGTCGTCCGTGACAACACCCGCGTTGCCGTAGGCGACGATCACGCGATCGTCCATGACCAGCGCTGCGGGGTACATCCACCGCCCGTGCGTATCAGCGTGATCCACGAACTCGCCGTCGCGGCACAGTGCCCCCAGGCCGGCGGCCTGGGGGTACAGCTCGACCGGTCGGACCGGGTGGATTGGGCCCGGCTCGACGCGTGTCGTCTCGTGCAGCGACTCGATGTTCTGAAAAAACTCCCACACACGCCCGCCGTCACGGCTGACCGCCGACGACAAGCGCGTGCGCACCTGCCCGCGCTTGACCTCGTCTTCGCTTTCCTGGTTCCAGATGCACAAAAGATGCCCGTTGGGAAGCGTTCGGATCTGGCCCGGCGATTCCGTGCCCGCCAGCGACGTGGGCTGCGGGCGCGTCCAGGTATCGCCGTCGTCATCTGACCACGCCTGGTACATCCGGCCCAGCGCCGTGCGCATGATCATCATCAGCCGCTTGGGCGCTACTTGCGTCACCGACGCTTCGGCGACGCGGTTTATCGTGGCGCCGGGTTCGCGCAAAATGAACAGGTCACCGTCGCTGTTGCGATGCCAGGTGCGCCCGTCGTCGTCCGAGTAACACACGAGCACGAACGTGAACACCGGATCAAAAAAGTGCGCGTTGGTGGGAACGTACTGGTTTCGAACGAGTTTGCCAGACGTCACTGTCAGCCTGTCAATCGGCAGGTTCCTCTGTCCGATCGCGCCGTAAAACGGCACCACGATGCGCCCGCTCTGAGTGCGCACGAACGTGTCATTCATGCCGTGGCAACTGAAACCCGGCGGTGAAACTTGTATCGGTGGCTGCCACGTCTGACCGCCGTCGGTCGAACGCCAGAACAGCGCCGCAAAATCGGCCTTGTTCGATCGCGGTGGATAGGTAAACCAACTTGCTTCGGTGGACGCGGGTGGACGGCACCCCGTCAGGCCGATCTCGTTGCGACTGGAGAGCTTGACCAGCGACACGTTGTTGCCGCCCAGGTCGTCGCCATTCGTATCCTGCATCACACGCGGTGGCGACCAGGTCAGCCCGCCGTCCTCGGAATACGTGCTTGCACCGTGTGCCTGCAGCAGCACACGCGCGTCGTCGAGGCGCACGAACGATGCGTTTTTGCTGAATGGCAGATGATGCGCCGCCAGCATCAGGTCCGGCCTCGTCATCGGTGCATGGCTCATCACGGATTCCCTTGCGACCATTATGACAGAAAATGACCGGCTTCCACGGGCGTCATCATGCTGCTGGTCATGTTACCACAGGGCCTAAACATACCTGATATGCTAAGGTTGGTGCAT
>CAUYYV010000274.1:0-4894 GCA_963577075.1 Phycisphaerae bacterium | reverse complement strand
CTGACCTTCATCGAGCACGCCGCGGATCTTGCTCGGCAAATCCTGGCGAGCGGGTGACGCCTCCATCAACTTGCGTTTCTGGTCGTGCAGTTCCTTTATCTTTTTGTTGATCTCCTGAATTTCGTCCTTGTGCTCTGTATGCCAGGCCTTCATCTCTTCGCGGTTTGCCTTGCGGATATCCTTGATCTCGTCCTTCTGATCATCGGACAGGTCAAGGCTGCGGAGGAGGCTGCGCATGGCGTTGACACGCCGGCCATGGCTGAATCGCCCCCCGCGGTCGCCCCGCTCGCCCTGGGCCTTCGGGCCCCGCAGCACCTTGTCATCCTCCTCGGCACCGGCCGGTAGCGTCAGCACCGCCAACGCCGCACCCATGGCCAGCAACACAGCACTTCGTGTCATGACTCGCATGATTGAATCTCCTTGTAAGAGGTAAATGGCTCTGATCCTATCAACGCCGGACCCCCCGTTCCTATTGCACTTTCCCCCATTTCCACGCTGTGCCTCCGTGCGGCCCGCACTGCTGCCACCAGGCCCGACAGTAATCTGACAAGGGCTTGCCACGGGTTTGTCTTGGCGGCACTAGGCCCTATCATCTGGCAAACCAACTCGGAGGCCCGCTCAAGTGGCAGTGACCAAACAGCAGATTATCGACCAGTTACGCACCGTAAATGACCCGGAACTGCACAAGGATCTGGTCACGCTGAACATGATCAAAAACGTGGCCTATTGCGACGGCAACGCCGCGATCACCGTCGAACTGACCACGCCCGCCTGCCCGCTCAAGGATCAGATTCGCAGCGAGGTAGAGGCTGCGGTCCGTCAACTCGGCGACGAGATCAAGCAGGTCAACATCGAGTTTACGGCCAACGTCCAGGCGTCGCCGCAGCAAAAGGCCACACAGAACAACCCGCTTCCGGGCGTCAAGCACATCATTGCCGTCGGCGCCGGCAAGGGCGGCGTGGGCAAGAGCACCGTGGCGGTCAACCTTGCCGTTGGCCTTGCCCGGCACGGCGCGCAGGTCGGCCTGATGGACGGCGATATCTACGGACCCTCGCTGCCGACCATGCTCGGGCTTGACGACCTTGCGGCACGCACCACCGACGGCAACATGATCGTCCCGTTCGAAGTCCATGGCATCAAGGCCATGACCATCGGCAAGTTGGTCGAACCGGACAAGCCGTTGATTTGGCGCGGCCCCATGGCGCACGGCGCATTTCGCCAGTTGGCGACCCAGACCGACTGGGGCCAGCTCGATTACCTGATCATTGACCTGCCCCCCGGCACCGGCGACGTGCCGCTGACCATGAGCCAACTGCTGCCGTTGACCGGTGCGGTCATCGTCTGCACGCCGCAAAAAGTTGCCCAGGACGATGCCCGCCGCGCCATCGCGATGTTCCGCCAGCTTGATATCGACGTGCTTGGCCTCATCGAAAACATGAGCTACTTCGTCGGTGACGACGGTAAGGAGTACGACATCTTTGGCCGTGGCGGTGCCGAATCCATGGCCCAGTCCATGGACGTGCCAAGCATCGGCACCATCCCGATCAACATGGCCCTGCGCCAACACTGCGACATCGGTGACCCGACCGCCAACTTCACCAAGGACGATCAGCTCGCCGCCGAACTGACCCGCACCGTCGAAAATCTTGCCGGCCGGGTCAGCATCCACACCATGAGCGATAAATATCAAAAGCCGACGATCAGCGTCAGTGGGTAGCAGCCGGCGAGTCGTGAAGTGCCCTGTGGTCACGTGCAACCAGGCAGTCAGGCGGCCAAGCCCCGCGCACGTCATGGATGCTCCCTGATCAATCTTGGGTACGCCGACCGTGGCCTCGTCGGCGGATACGGTTATCTTCGCAAGTTCGAGTCCGCTGTTCACCACCAACGTTGAACATCGCCATCCACGCGGGCGGACTCGCCAGGCCTTCGCGCCCATGATCGAGCGTTGCGGTTGCAACGTGGCAAGCCTGATTCAACGCCGCCCCGTTCGATGTAGACGGATACATTCGACCAGGCACAGCCCGTACCGGTTGGCGACGCGGTAATACACCGCCCGGCCCTGCCGGTGACGCGAGGAGTCCGTGCGCCTTCATGTGGTTGAGATGCTGGCTGGCCACGTGCAGCGCCAGTCGAAGTGTCTTGGCCAGTTCGCCCACGCTGTGCGGCCGCTCATCAAGCAATTCGACGATCCGCAGCCGATGCCGATGGGCCAGAACCCGCAGCAGCGCCGCCACCCGCGCCGGCATCCTCGCCCCAGGCCGCAACTCTGCATGCCTTGTGCATCTTTGACCTCGATCCCGCCTCCTTACCAATTGCCGCCAAGGCTTGGATTTCATTGGCATGGGGTATATTGTATATCTCAGTCACGGCAAATACCCGGCAGTCCCCGGTAGGGATCAGGCAATCCTGTTTTTGTCAACGCCACGACGAGCACCAGCCATGAAACCCAACTACGACGCAATTATTATTGGCGCGGGCATCATCGGCTGCTGCATCGCCTATGAATTGACCAAAAGAGGCCGGCGGACCTTGAACATCGACTTCCAACCCAATGCTGGCGCCGGGTCCACCTGCAACTCATGTGGTAACGTGCGATTTCATTACTCGACGTTCGACGGTGTCGCGATCGCTTACGAAGGCGCCTGGTACTGGCACCATTGGCGACAATACATCGGCGACGAGGATCCACGAGGTTTGGCCAAGTTTCACGATACTGGTTCGATCTTCATCATGAGTGAGTTGGTTGATTGGCCAAAGATCATGGCCAACTACGACAAGGTGGGGGTCAAGTACGAGCAATGGGATCTGCCCACTCTGGAGAAGAGGATTCCCAATTGTGATTACCACTCCTTCTATCCGCCCAAGCGACCGGAAGACCCGCAATTCGACGCCAAGTCCGACATGGCGGTTAACGGCGCTATTTACACGCCGGAATCGGGCTACATCAGCGATCCAATGCTGGCCGCGCAAAATGTTGAGCACGCGGCGCGAGCGGGCGGCGCGGCCTTCCGATACAACGCCCGGGTCACTGGGATTCGTCGCGACGAGCAGAGGGTGTGCGGCGTAACACTGAGCAACGGCGATCGGATCGATGCGCCGGTCGTCGTCAATGTTGGTGGCCCTCATTCGTTCCAGTTGACCGAGATGGCCGGGCAGACGACTGCCAACCGTATCACGACACGCGCCCTGCGGCACGAGGTTCACGTCGTACCGCATCCCCAAAGTACCACGCCGCAGGAGCCGTGTTATCTCACCAACGACACCGATATCGGCGCCTATTATCGCCCCGAGGTGGGCGGCAAGCTTCTTATCGGCAGTGTCGACCCCGAGTGCGACCCCAAACAGTGGGTGGATCCGGACAATTTTGACCGTCGCGTCACCGCAAATCAATGGAAGGCTCAGGTCTACCGCGTCGCCTTGCGTATTCCCAACCTGCCGATTCCGCTGAGGCCTGCCGGCGTCGTTGACCTCTACGATGTCAGCGATGACTGGATTCCCGTTTACGACAAATCCGACCTCAACGGCTACTACCAGGCGATCGGCACCAGCGGCAACCAGTTCAAGACTGCGC
The DNA here is from genome assembly GCA_963577075.1 of Phycisphaerae bacterium. GTDB lineage: Bacteria > Planctomycetota > Phycisphaerae > Phycisphaerales > Phycisphaeraceae > CAUYYV01. Next base: position 1,323 of record CAUYYV010000274.1, on the reverse strand, counting down.
CGGTGGCCGGCGCCATGATGGCGGAGTTGATCGAGCGGGTCGAAGCTGGATATGACCACGACGCCGCCCCACTGCAATACAAACTGTCGCACACGGGTAACATGGTTGACACCGGCATCTTTCACCGTCGTCGACAGGTCAATCCGAACAGCACCTTTTCAGTGCTTGGATAACACGCAGACGGTCAAGCCGGTACACCTTCCGGTCGGTTGAGATCATAAAAAAACCGGCCATCCGGGCCGGTCATGGTGACGAAAATCTGTGAGCGCCGAATTCAGTCGGCCTTTTTGTCGTCTTCGGATCCGTTTTTAGAAGCCTGCCCTGAGGCGGGTTGCTCGTTGTCTTGCGGTTGCTCATCTTCGGCGGATGGCGGGTCGATATCGGCTGCTTGCGGTTCGGCCACGGTGGTTTGGGCGTTGTCTTTACGCAGCCTGGCAGCAAATTCCATGCGTCGGTTGGCCTTGTCCCGTCGTCGCGAGTATTGGCCGGCAACCTGCGGACCTTCCTCGTCGCCGACCAGTTGCAGCACACACAGGTCGGCCCCGTCGCCGATGCGATGGCTTGCCAGCCTGACGATGCGTGTGTAACCGCCGGCCCGGTCGGCGTAGCGGGGGCCAATCTCGTCAAACAGTTTTTGCACCACGCGCGGGCCCCCGACCAGATCGCCGTAGCGGTTGACCTGATAGCTGTCGGGCGCATCGTCGTGCTTGACGTCGAAGTTGACGATAAAGGGATCGCCGATCGCCTTGAGCACACGACGTCGTGCCGCCAGATCGCCCCTCCTCGCTGCGGTGATGATCTTTTCAACGAACGGCTGGACGCTCTTGGCTTTGGGCACGGTGGTGGTGATCTGGCCGTGTGTAAAAAGGGCGATGGCCATGTTGCGTCGCATGGCACTACGATGCTCGGTATCACGCCCCAGTTTGTATCCGGCTACACGGTGTCTCATGCTCTACACTCCGATTCCCTTGGCCAGGCCAAGGTTGCGATTGGTCTATTCCGTGCCGGACGGCGCCAATTCTGCCTTCAGGTCGGATGAAAGCGCCATACCCAATTCGAGGTTCAGGTCGATTAGCTTACGCTTCACTTCACGCAACGATGTTTTGCCGAACGAGCGAACCTTGAGCAAGTCAGCCTCGCTGCGTGTAACCAGGTCGGCCACGATATCGAGATTGGCCGACTCAAGGCAGTTGCTGGCGCGAACGGACAGGTCCAACTCGGTTAATGGCATGCGAAGCTTGCCCAATATCTCCTCATCGGCGCGTGCCTTGGCCGAAGCAGTGTCACTGGCGGTGGCGTCTCCAATCTCAAAATACTGGACAA
>CAUYYV010000273.1:0-4898 GCA_963577075.1 Phycisphaerae bacterium | reverse complement strand
ACCAGGAGTACGAAAGCTATCTCATTCACTGGGTCGAAGAGCAGCGCAACGGTGAAGTCACGGGCTTCTGGTGCTGCCCGACGCCGGGTTGCAATGGCAAGGGTTTCGGGTTCGATATCCTGCCCGCCGACTCCGAATACCAGGATGAGAACGGCGGGCGTTTCTACGATGACGAGTTCGATGAAGAGGGCGAACCCGAGGAAAACGGCGCCTGGATCGACGACCTGCCGGCCGAAGAAGACCAGTTTGACCGCCGCCGCCGCGACCCAGCGGACGAAGATGACATCCCCTAGGCGAGGCCGCGAAATGGTCGCGCCGTGGCGTGGGTTTTTCGGGCGCCACGGCCCAGAACAAGAACTCAATATCGCAATCGAACCTCCACGGGTGCTCCCTGAAAAACCCCGTACCCCCCCCAGACGCACCCATGTTATTCCGTGCCGTGCCGTGTTGATGGTTGCAATCGAGAAAGCCTCCACCTGCAATCCCGGCAGGCTCGTGCCAATCTTCATACCGCGCGATGCTTTGTCTTAGCCCGTACGGATGGTTAATATTCGCAACTTTCCCGACTGCTTGACGATCGGAGTATCACATGCTGCCATGGTCATTACTGGATCCACAATACAAAGCGCCCGATCCGTCACACATCGGAGGGTGCAGCCCCCTGCCGGTGCGGTACGCACGCTGGGACGGCGGGCCGATCGAAGTTGTCAAGGCGCATCTGACCGGCTGGCATTACATGAAGGACCCGTTGGCGGCCGAGGCGACATGCAAATGGTATGACGGAGACAACAGCATCGACCTGCTCCGCCAGGCCGAGATCAACTGGATATGGGTCACGTTCAGCGCCGGGTTTTCCACGCGGACGGAGCGGCGCCAGTGGGAGATTCTCGAGCCGTTTATCGAGAAATGTCACGGTCATGGGATCGGCGTCACCGCGTACATGTCGCTGTGCAATATCTTTATCGAGGACATGCGGGCCGAGCACCCGGACCTTGACGACTGGATGCAGCGTGAAAGCGACGGCGGGCCGGTTGCCTATGGGGCGGACCGCCGAAGCGCCGATCGGCGCAGGAATCGGGTGCTAGGCTGCATGTCCGCCGAGCCCTGGCAGAGTTATGTCCTCGAACGCGTGGACGCCGCCCTGGAACGACAAATGGACGGCATCATGTACGACAACATGTTCGCCGACTGCCGCTGTGACCGCTGCGCCGAGCAATGGATCGCTTTCACGCGTGATCATTTCGGGCAGCCGTGGCCCTGGCCGGACGACGACAAGGTCATGGCGAGATTCGACCTCCAGACAAAACGGCGCGTCGAATTAGCGCACAGCGCCTTTCGCACCTACCTGTTGTCGAAGGCGTACGAGCTGATTCGCCAGCGGATCGACCAGACCAACCCCCGCGTGCTGCTGTACGCCAACTTCAATACGCTCTACAACTGTTTCGCCATGCCGGCGACCACGGCGATCTCGACGGAGAACCTATTCGAGCCGGGCGTCGTCAATGGCAAGGTTCGCACGAATATCGGGATGTTGCGCAGCCTTGTCGGAGCCAGCGCCGGGTTTCGGCCGGTGCGCACCGAGTTCGGACAGGGGCGGCTGTTCGATCCGGATCGGCCGCTGCCTGACGATAAGGTCAGCGGGCGTTACACGCCGATGAGCCCGGCGCACCAGCAACTGTCGCTGGCCGAAGCGCACAGCCACGGCGTTGCCCGCGAGTTGTGCCCCGAAGGGCAATTTCTAAGAGACCTGTTCTTCCGCGTACCGTACGCCATGCAGACCTGGGAGGCGATCGCCACGTACCATCGGTTCTTTGCCCGACACAGCGACCTGTACGAAGACGTGCGCACGGCGGCGAACATGGTCGTGGTGACCAATTCGGGTTTCGACCGCATACGCAACGACGAGTTCGCCCAGCGGAGGTGGTTTCTCGTGGAGATGGCGGATCGAGGCGTGTTCTTCGACGTCGTGTTCGACAACGATCTTTGCCGGACGGATGATCCGGATCGCGTGCTCGACCGTTACGACGTCATGCTTCTGCCCGACACATGTGTTTTTGATGACACGCTGACGGAGGTGGTTGCGGCCTTCGCCAGGCGCGGCGGGCAGGTCATCGCAACGGGCGACACCGGCCGATACGACCCGACGTTTCGCCCGCGATCCGAATCAGTGTTGCAAGGCCTTCCCAATATCGAGTGGCTGGACGATCCGGCCGCCGTGGCGAGCGGCCAGGAGGCCCACGCGATCGACGGCGTCGAACCCTGGCCGGATTCACTTGAAAAATCGTTTTCTCATGAGGCGGCCGACCGCCTCGCAGCACATCTGCGCCCCCTGGTGCGCACGCCCATCGATGTCGATGCGCCGCCAACGGTACGGCACAACCTTACTCTCGATGCACGAGGGCGGTTGCTCTTACACCTGCTGAACTACGCCGACGTTTTGTGCGACGCGGTCACCATCACGGGCGACTTCGGTGCCGACTCCGTGGAGTTATTCAGCCCGGACGATCCGGGCCCAAAAACCGCGAGGTTGGACCAATCGGCCCTGACCGTGACCAATATCGTTCGATACACGGTCGTGCGCATGGACATCGGATCGCGATGATGAACACCTTCATGGGCTTCGCCCGCCAACATGGGCCACCGGGCATCCGCAACCACGTGCTGGTCGTCCCCGCCGAACTCTCGGCCAATCCGTGGGCCTCCGAGGTCGCCGCACGCATCGCCGGGTGCTGTGCGCTAAGCCATGTCAACGGGCTGGGCACCTTCGGGACTGACATCAAGACATTCGCCCGCGTGATGCGTGGTGTCGTGACGCATCCGAACGTGTTCGGCGTCGTCATCATTGCATCGGGCAACGAGGATTACAGTGTTGCCCGCCTCGTGAACGCTGCGAAAGCGGGCGGCAGGCGGGCATATCTCGTGACGCCGAAAAGCAACGCGCGCAGCACGACCCTAATCGACAAGGCCGTTCGACATGCCGGTCAACTTGTTCAGCAGGCAAACAAGCAAAAACGCACCGCTGTCGCGGCCGGCCGGCTAATAATCGGCCTGAACTGTGCGGGCACGGACAACCTTTCGGCAGGAACCTCAAATGCCGTCTGCGGCGCCGCGATGGACCGGCTGGTCGAACGCGGCGCAACGGTGATCCTGGCCGAGACGCCCGAGCTGATCGGGCTGGGATCGGCGTTGTACCGCCGGGCAGCGTCGCCGGCGGTTCGCAACAAATTGCGCCGCGTAATCGATCACCATCGGCGAAGATTGACCGCCGGTGGGCAGAACGTGAGCGAGCGCGAATTGTGCCGGTTCAACCGCCAGGGCCGTGTTGTGAAGTTGAACGAGAAATCACGGATTTCCGTACTCAAGGGCGGCGCCACGGCGATCAAGGAAGTCGTGGACTACGGCAAGCCGCCACGCCGGACCGGATTGGTCGTCATGGACAGCCCGGCGATGTCTGATTTCGTGATTGCCGGGCTGCTCGGCGCCGGCGCACAACTGATGGTCAACTGCATCGGCGCGGGCCCGGCCAACCGGATGCCGTTTATCGTCGGCGCCAGCGGGCCGACGCCGATCATGCCGGTCCTGAAAATATCGGGCAGCGCCAGCGAGTCAGCGTGGCCAACCAACCGGATCGATTTCAACGCCGGGCGGCCGGGCCGCCTCGGCGACAATGTGGACACGCTGGCGGATCGATTCGTCGCATTGCTGGGCCGCACTTGCACAGGCACATCCACGCGAACGGAAACGGGGCGTGAGTTTTTCATCAACCTGCCGATCTACCTCCCCCAGGCTTGAAACGACAAGGACCGCGCGATGGAATTCAAAGACACGATTTCCCTGGTCACCGGCGCCGGTTCCGGAATAGGCCTGGCGTGCGCGCAGGCGCTGCTTCAACAAGGAGGCAGGCTCGTGCTCAACGACCTCGACGCCGATCGGCTTGAGCAAGCCCAGCAGACACTGGTGAAATGCGCTTCGGATTCAGCGGCGCGAATAATGAGCGTCAAGGCAGACGTCACCGACGCCGGCGAGATTGCGGATGTGTTCAAGGCCGTGGCCGATCGATGGGGCCCGGTTTCAATCCTTATCAACAATGCCGGAGTCAGCGGTGGCCGCATGAAACTGAGCGATATTGATCCAACGATGTGGGACCGCATGATGACCGCCAATGTGCGCGGCACGTACCTTTGCACGCAGCAGGTATTGCCCGCCATGTGCGCGCAGCGATGGGGCCGAATCGTCAACATCGCGTCGGTAGCCGCGACCAGCGGTCGACTGATGTCCAGTGCTCATTACTCGGCGTCGAAGGGCGCGATCGCCGCCTTTACGAAACGGATCGCCGCCGATGTGGCCCCGCATCAGGTGGCAGTCAATTGTGTCGCGCCGGGCCTGACCGAGGGCACGCGGTTTACCGAGAACGTGACCGGCACGTTGCTCGAACAGTATTGCCAGCGCATCCCCGCCGGCCGGGCCGGCCGGTGCGATGAGGTCGCAGCGCTGGTCGTGTTTCTGTGCTCGAAGCACGCCGGCTACCTGATCGGCCAGACCATCGTCATTGACGGCGGCGCCACGGCGTGATCTCGCTTTCGCGCAGCACCGCCCGCCCACCCAGGCAGCACCCATGTCGAGCGGTCGCCGCCTCACGCGAGCGTCAAAGGTGGTCCGTATTAGTTGATCAACTGGCGCGGACACGAATCGCGATCGACGTAAAGCCGACCGGACACGGCCGAAAGAATAGACGCGGGCAGACCGGCATCCGGCGACTGCACCGCCATCATGCGTGTCAGGATCGATCTTTTCAGCGCCAGCGGGACCATGGTGAAAGTGTGAGCCGCGGCGCGCAGGGCAGGGATGGTCATCGTGATGCCCACTTGGGGGATGTAGCCCAGAGCCTTGAAGTTGGG
>CAUYYV010000272.1:0-4899 GCA_963577075.1 Phycisphaerae bacterium | reverse complement strand
CCGATCACGGTGTACGACAGGCATAAATGCGCCGCTGAACAGCTGCTGGAAGAACACGCCAAACAGGGCCATGTCGGCGGAACAACGCTGCGGCTGGCCAACGTGTATGGGCCAGGCCCCCAGAGCAGCTCCGGCGACCGCGGCGTTCTCAACCTCATGATTCGCCGCGCGCTTGGTGGTGAACCACTGACCATTTATGGCAAAGGTGATTGGCTGCGAGATTACGTTTTTGTCGATGATGTCGTAGATGCGTTTCTGCGCGCAGGATCAAGCATGGATCAAGTAAGCGGCAAACACTTTGTAATCGGGTCGGGCCACGGGCATACTTTCACCGAGGCGATGGGGCTGGTCGCCGACCGTGTCACCAGGCGAACGGGCAAACGCGTCGAGGTGCGGCATGTCGATCCGCCGCAACCGTTGCACCCGATCGAGCAGCGGCCGTTTGTCGCCGATTCATCGCATTTTATGAAAGCTGCATCGTGGCAGGCCCAAGTCACCTTGTCCGATGGCATCGATAGAACGATCGAGGCTCTGTCATGAACATCCTTATCACCGGCGGGGCCGGCTTTATGGGTGCAAACCTGGTACGCCGATGTCTCGCCGAAGGAAACGTGTCGGTCACGGTGATGGACTCGCTCGACCCGCGTTTTCTTTCGACGATGGACGCGCTGCGCGACGTCGAATCGTCGATACGGTTTATCGAAGGGGACCTGCGCGACGATGCCCTGCTGGTGGAGGCAGTCATGGGCCAGGACGCGATCATCAACTGCGCCGCACAGACTTCCCATACATTGTCGATGCAGGATCCGGTGCTGGACGCACAAATCAATTGTATCGCCACCCTGAAGCTGCTTGAGGCAGTTCGCCGTCACAATCCCGAGGCCACGGTCGTCTACACGTCGACAAGTTCCGTCATTGGCCAGCACGCTGGCGGCGTGATCGACGAGGACACGCCGGAGCGGCCGACGGATATCTACTCGGCCAACAACCTGGGGGCCGAAAAGTACCACCAAATATATCACGAGGCCCACGATCTGACGACAGTCTGCCTGCGGTTCGCCAATCTTTACGGCCCTTTTGGCAAGCGCGATCCACAATTCGGCTTCGTGAACTACTTTATCGGCTGCGCCGCGGCAGGCGAGGAGATTGTGATCTTTGGAGATGGCGCGCAAATACGAAATGTGATGTACGTGGAAGACGCGTGCGACATCTTACTGCAGGCGGCCCGCGATCCGCGGCTTGCCGGGACGATCTATTTCGCCACGGGGGACGAACATTGCAGCATTCTTCAGGTCGCCGAGAGGATCGTGTCGGTATTTGAGCGCGGACAGGTGCGGCATGTCAACTGGCCTGATCAACGCCGACGCATCGAGATTGGAAACGTGCGTATTTCCTCCGAGCGCTTGCGATCGCTAACCGGATGGCGACCGCGTTATGACCTTGCCGCCGGGCTGCAGCGGACGCGCGAAATCATCAAGGCCGCCACGCCTGGAGGTGCGAGATGAAGATCGTCGTTACCGGTGCCCTGGGGCATATTGGCTCGCGACTGGTGCGCGATCTGCCCAGGAAGTTTCCCGCTGCCCAGATCGTCATGCTGGACAATCTGGCGACGCAGCGTTACGCCTCGCTGTTCAACCTGCCACCCGAGGGGAACTATCGCTTCATCGAGGCAGATGTGCTCGAAGTGGATCTCGAGTCGCTGGTGCAGGGTGCTGCCGCGGTGGTCCATCTGGCCGCGATCACGGACGCGATGGCCAGCCATCAGAATCCGGACATGGTACGACGCGTAAACCTAGGGGGCACCCGTCGGCTCGCCGAGGCCTGCAGCGGCGCCGCGGTGCCGCTGCTATTTCCCTCCTCCACCAGCGTCTACGGCGTGCAGCAAGGCGTCGTGGACGAGGATTGTCCTGCCAGGCAACTGTCCCCCCAGAGCCCCTACGCCGAAACAAAACTCGAAGAAGAAGCGATCCTCGCCGAGCGCGCTGCGGCAGGCGATTTGCGCTACGTGATCTGCCGCCTAGGGACGATCGTCGGCACTTCGCCGGGCATGCGATTTCACACCGCAGTCAACAAATTCTGCTGGCAAGCAGTGATGGGCACCCCGCTGAGCGTGTGGCGGTCGGCAACGCACCAGATGCGCCCTTACCTCGACCTGAACGATGCGATCCGTGCCATCGCATTCACCATCCAGCGGGAGCTTTTCGACAACCGCGTCTACAACGTGCTCACGGCCAACCGCACCGTGGATGACATTGTGCAGATCATCCGCAACCACGTACCGGATCTCACCGTGAAGCTGGTCGACACCGAGATCATGAGCCAGCTTTCCTACGAGGTCTGCTGCCAGCGCCTAAAGTCCCAGGGCTTTGAGTTCCGAGGAAACCTCGAGCACGGCATCGCCGAGACGATCTCGCTGCTGCAGCAAAGTCACACACGGGGGCCCTGAAAATCGCCGACAGCCTCTCACGAGTTCGGCTCATGCGCCGGTGACTCACCGGGCTGCGGACCCGGGTGGACTCCCATCTCGCGCAGCATCTGGTCGCCGAAGTCGAACGCACGACGCATGCACTTGTCCGAGTCCATATACATGAACTGCCCGGATCGGCCGAGCGTTGACATGTTCTTCCGCCGTTCGACCTCGTCGAGCAGCCGGTTAAGGTGCACCGCATAGTCCTTGCGGTAGATCGGATAGGCATAGGGCGCCTTGACCAGCAGGAGTTTCTTTACGTCGCCCGGTGCGATGATCCGGTCCGACGCCAGGCTCGGAGCGCAAATGTCGAACAATTCTTCCTTGCTCGCTTTCCAGCCGTCACTGCCGCGCAGACACGTGACCTCCAGGCAGAGAATATTTTTGTCCGCCGGGCTGGTCCCTGGGCTGAACTTGTTCATTTCACTGATGCGATTGTACGGACGGTCCAGTTGATAGATGTAACCGCAGCCCAGAAGGTCTTGCTTGTCGGTCACCAGGCCGAGCACGACCAGCGCCCGATAGTCGAGATGATCGGTTGATTCGATCACGTCCTTCGCAGGCGCCGGCTCCAGCATTTTAACAAACAGGTGCAAAGGAATCGTCGATACCAGGTGCGTAGCGCCAATCTGTTCGAGCTGATCGTTCTTTTTGAAGGTGACCCGAATGGAACCGCCGGCATACTCCTGTACGCTTTGCGCTCGGCTGCTGAAGTGAATCCGCCCCCCGGCGGCGGTGACCGCGTCGGCGATTTTCTCGGCAATCTCGCCAAAGCCGGATTCAGGATAGTAAGTAGGCAGCTTCTCGCGCTCGATCAGCGACGCATCATGCTTCGATATCCGCTCGCGCACCAGCAGTTGCAGCGTCTTGAGAAAACTCGTCCGCGTATGACTTGGGATTGACCGCGATGAGAGCTGATCGCAGGGCACTTTCCAGAACTGTTCGGTGTAGGGCTTGAAGAACGACTGGTAAAGATAGTGACCAAAACTGCTCACCGCCCAATCTTCGACCGTCTCTTCGTGACCGCTGGTCACTTTGCGCGGCGTGACCTTGCTTTTCAGGAAGCTCATGGCCGCACGCAATCCTGCCCAGGGTCCCATTTGGAACAGCACACTGGCCGCCGTCAGCGGGTAGTCCAGATACTTGCCCCTGTAATAGAACTTGACGCGTCGCGGTTGCGGCTCGAGCCGGCCGCCGAACAGGTCCAACACGGCCGCTTGGATGCGGTCGTCTTCGCTGAAGAACGAGTGCGGGCCAAAGTCCATCGAGTAGCCATCCTCGCGCACGGTGCCCGCCAGGCCGCCCACGATAGCGCTCGCCTCCAGCACGTCCACGCGGACCCCATGGGACGCCAGGCGCCAGGCCAGACTCAATCCCGATGCCCCCGCCCCAAGAATGACAACATGGCGGTCGGTCGAACGACTCATTTACTCCAATCTTGGTTGGCTAGGCGGGCATGTTATCATGCGATGCCTGTGCAGGGCGCGAGCCGCGCAAAAGGCAAACGGGGGAAATCGCCGTTGGGCAAATGCCATTCGGGTCAGAACTCGAATGATGAACGCCGCGAATGCCAGCATCCAGCACCAATCGAGATCGATACCACCTCGAACCACGCAGGCAAAGGGCAGTCATGCTCTGCGTATGCCTTGGGTTGGCACTTCTGGTCGTATTGGTCTTTGGTAAGGTCGTCTCGTACGACTTTGTCAACTACGATGACGGGGGCTACGTGTATGACAACCCGCACGTCGCGCAGGGTTTGACGACACGATCGGTGGCGTGGGCTCTTACCACAGGTCACAACGGCAACTGGCATCCGGTCACGTGGATTTCCCACATTGTGGACGTCGAGCTTTTCGGCCTCAAGCGCGGGCGGGATGCCAGTGCCCTGGCGGGACCGGGCGGCCACCACCTGACCAATGTCGTCCTGCACCTGCTCAATACGCTACTGCTGTTTCTTGTCCTGAAGGCCATGACCGACGCGATCTGGCCCGCCGCATGGGTGGCAGCGCTGTTCGCCGTCCACCCGATGCACGTGGAATCGGTGGCCTGGGTGTCGGAGCGGAAGGACGTCTTGAGCGGCCTGTTCTGGATGCTCACCATGTTGGCCTACGTGGCCTATACCAGGCGGCGGACGGTCCCCCGTTACGTGCTCGTGATGGCGATTTACGCGGTTGGGCTTGGGGCCAAGACGATGTTGGTCACGCTGCCCTGCGTGCTATTGCTGCTGGACTTTTGGCCGCTGGGGCGGGTAAAGCCTGGAGCACGGCGCATGGGGCATGCAGCGCGCGGGCCTGCCAATCCGCAATCCGCCATCCGCAATTCGCAATTTACCTGGCTTATTTTGGAAAAGGTACCCCTGTTTGCCCTGGCGGCCGCCGCTTCTGTGGTGACGGTGATCGTGGAGCGGTCGGCCGGCACGGTTCATTCACTGG
>CAUYYV010000271.1:0-4910 GCA_963577075.1 Phycisphaerae bacterium | reverse complement strand
ATGGGCCAGCTCGGCGTGTTGCACGCTGCAAATGTTCGGCGTCACGTCAACGCGCACGGGCACGAAACGGTCGGCAATGACGGAAGCCACCCGCTCGTCGCCAAAGACGTCGTAGTCGAGGCGGTCGCATGCGCCGCAGCCTTCCTGGGTGAAATTGAGCAACATGGGCTGGCTCGTTTGTCTCGATTGTTGCGAGGCCAGTTTGTAGTCAGCCAGCCAGGCGATGAGGTTGGGGCGTGTTTTCGGCCGCTGGGTCAGCCATGTTATGGCGATCAACGCCACCAACACGGCCACGATGATCCACATCACCGGCTGAGTCTGGCTGCCGTTGGCAACAGGCGGATTGGCTGGTGTGGCCGTCTGATCCGAAGTACGCGGTGTCATGTCCGGTTCCTTTTGTCGGGGCGACGCCCGTCCGTTCAGCCACCCGCACCCTTGAATTGTTCCCCGATCCCAGGCCTTTGACACCCATCAGGATTGCTGTGCGAGAAACGGTAACGCTTGTCACCGTCACCGTACCCCGGCGGTGGGCTCATGGCGTGGCTCAGCCGGCCATGATAAAAGCGATCAGAATCAGAACCAGCAGCCAGCCGGCGGCGGCAATCAGGCCCAGCGGTGAAGCCAGCATCTGCATAAATTGCGGTTGAGGCGGCTGGCCTTGGGGTTGGACCGAGCCGACGGCGTGGGTGACGCCTGTCTCTTCCAGTTCGGTCAGCTTCGATAGATCGAATTTCCGGCGTGCCTGGGCTGGCGGCTCTCCCCGCTGGACGGCGCGGACGTCTTCGAGCAATTGGCTGGCCCGGCTGTAACGCTTGTCGCGGTCCTTGGCCATGCACAACTCGATGATCTCGGAGACACCTGCACTGAGCTTGGTGTTGATGTGATCGGGCGGCATCAACGGTTCCTTGAGGTGTTTGTGCATGACGGCCGAGGGGTTGGGTCCGTCGAACGGCACCTTACCGGTAACCATGTGGTAGAAAGTGGCGCCGAGGCTGTAAATGTCAGCGCGACGATCCACGTCATTGAGTCCACGGATTTGCTCCGGCGAAATGTAGTAGGGCGTCCCATAGGCTTTGCCGGCTTCCTGCTCGGCGGCCGCCTTGTCAGAGACGGCGCGGGCCAAGCCCATGTCTGCCAGCTTGGCGACTCCGTCTTTGGCGATCATGATGTTCTTGGGCTTAACGTCACGGTGGATCAACCCCGCCTCGTGAGCGTGGTCAAGGGCATCGGTGATCTGCTCGATCACCTCCAGCGCTTCGGCTTCCTCGTAACGCTTCCGCTCGGAGATCACGTCGTAGACGGTTTTACCCTGCACGTACTCCATGACAAAGAAGTGCATTTCACCGGCGCGGCCGACGTCCAGGGCGCCCACGATATTGGGGTGGTTGAGCTTGGCCGCCGCCTTGCCCTCGGCGTAGAAACGCTCGACGAATCGCTCGTTGTCAGTGTATTTCTTGGGCAGTATCTTGATCGCGACGAGGCGATCCAAGCTTAACTGCTTGGCCAGGAATACCCGTGCCATCGCGCCGGCGCCCAATACGCGGATCACCTCGAATCCGGGTATCTGCTGGCGGGTTTTTTGCTCTTCGATTTTCGGCCGAAGCCGTTCGATCTGGCGCCTGGTCACGACGCCGTCGGTAACCAGTACGTCCGAGAGGCTATGTTGGTTGGGGTCGCTGTCGCCCGACGCTTCGAGCAATTTCTGGCGACACTGCTCGACGTCACTGGCCGTCGCCAACCCTTGCTCTACAACCAAGCGCCCCAGAACAGTGTCAAGATTCGTCGTCGCCGTATCAGCCATGGGACGCAAGCACAGACTGTCTTGCCGGGCCGTGCGGATCTCTCTGTAGTTCAAGGTAACCGCTTGATTATACTTAATTATAAAGGCTCACGGGTAGAATGTCAAGGAGAAACGCCGCCGCGTGGCCCGGCAACTCCAGCGGCCCCAACGGACACCCCGCTGGCGAAGGCCGGTCCTTTGCCGTTACAATGCTTTATGATTCTCGTCGATCCGCCGACGGGTGACATTCGAATGAGCACACTAATTCTGACGGCACGGGATAACGCGATCAATGACCGGTTGGGTGCCGAGTTGGCCGATGTCGAGGCCCGGTTCAATGCCGAACTAATCAGCGATCTGCCTTGTGTCAACGATCTGGTGTCGCACATCGAGCAATACCGGGGCAAAATGTTGCGTCCGACGCTGGTGCTGGTTTCGGCGATGGCGTGCGCGCCTTGCGAGGACGACGGCGTCAGGGACTCTCACCGGGTGCTGGCCACCGTGATCGAAATGGTCCACATGGCTACGCTGGTCCACGACGACATTCTCGATGATGCCGATGTCCGTCGACGCGGCAGCACGATTAACCATCTGGCCGGCAACGAAGCCGCCGTCATGCTCGGCGACTACCTGATCAGCCACGCCTACCACCTGTGCTCAAGCCTCGGTGATGAGTCGATCAGCCGCGTCATCTCCGAGACAACCAACGCGGTTTGCGAGGGCGAACTGCTGCAACTGGCCAATCGCGGCAACTGGTCGCTCGATGAGTCGACCTATTTCGAGATCATCCGCCGCAAGACCGCCAGCTTGTGTGGCACGTGCTGTCGACTGTCGGCCCGGTTTTCCGGCGCTAACGCGGCCACAACCGATGGGCTCAGTCAATACGGACAAAATGTCGGCGTCGCATTTCAAATTATTGATGACCTGCTTGACCTGACCGGTAGTCAAGCCACCGTGGGCAAAACGCTCGGACGCGACCTGGAAAAGGGCAAACTGACCCTTCCGTTGATCCGATATATGTCCACGGCGGATGACTCGTCGCGACAGGCGATGATTGATCTGATGTCGTCACGCGACGACGGACCTGCCGAATTGGTGATGGAGCGGGTGCGAGAGGCGATGACCGACAACGGTGCAGTGGATTACGCCCGCCGCCGGGCCGAGAAACTGACCCGGCAAGCGGTCAGCGCGTTGGACAACTTGCCCGAATCGGCCGCGCGAACGCTGTTGGGCAGCATGGCCGAGGCCGTGCTCAATCGCCGCTGTTAAAGGCTGGGCAGACAGAGGAATCGAAAAACCTTGCCATCCGATCGCCCCCGCATCCTCGTGTTGACAGGCAAGATCGCGGGCAACCATCCCGTGGCCGCTTCGTTGAGCGAGTTCTTTGAGGTTGACGTCTTCGACTCAATGAACGAGGCGATGGCGGCGTTGCGTGACAGGACCTACCACGCGGTGTTTGCTGATGCCGGCGACTTCCTGCCGCTCGAGCGGGCGTTGGTGGGGCAACAGGCCAGCCTGGTGCTCAACACGATCGGCGAAGGCGTCTGCGTAATCGACGCCTCGGGCGCCTGTCGCTGGTCGAACAACCAGATGCGCCGCTTCGTGCCCCAGGTCTTTGAGAAGGCAAAGGGCATCTGTCGCCAGGCGCAGTCGATCTTCGCCGCCCAAACGCGCACGGCGCCGCTGAGGGACGGACGGCCGACGCTGGCCAGCAAAAAGTTTACCTTTCAATCAGACGATGACCGGTATTTCGAGTTGGTTGCCTCGCCCGTGATCGACGACGAGGCCCAGGTGCGACAGGTGGTGGCCGTCGTGTGGGACGCCACCGGCGGGCGACGGCTTCAGCAGAAGATCGATGCGATCGATCAGGCCGGGCGCGAGTTGACCCGGTTGGAACGTGATCTTGTGACCAAGTTGACGCCCGGTCAACGCCTTCAATTGTTGCGCGACAAGATCATCGGCTACAGCAAGGATCTGATGCACTTTGACCAGTTTACCATCCGGCTTCTGGACAAGCGCAGCAACAAGCTGGAGGTCGTCATTGCCGAGGGCCTGCCCGCCGAGACGATCGAGATCGACCTGTATGCCCAGCCGGAGGGCAACGGTATCGGCGGATATGTTGCCGCGACCGGGCGCAGCTACATCTGTCATGACACCGAGAAAGACCCGCGCTACGTCATAGGCATCGCGCACGCCAAGAGTTCTCTGACCGTACCGCTGATGCTTCACGATGAGGTGGTAGGTATCTACAACATCGAGGCGGACTCGATAGGATCGTTCAACGAAGACGACCGCCAGTTCGCCGAGATTTTCGGCCGCTACGTCGGGCTGGCGCTGAACATTCTCGACCTTCTTGTTGTCGAGCGGTTTACGACCACCGGTCGCCTGGCTGACAGTGTCGTGCAGGACATGGCCCAACCGCTCAATGACATCGTTACCGAAGCACAGAGCCTGATGGAGGAATACATCGGTGACGATACGATGCGCGGCCGACTGCACTGCATTGTCGACCACGTTACATCGATCCGCCATACGCTCACGGACGTCGCCGCCGGTCCCAACGCGGTGCTCGGTAACAACGAGGCCTCGCCGCCGCCGCCCGATACGCCCCTGACCGGCAAACGCATCCTGCTGGCTGATGATGAGCAGAACATCCGTTGCACCATTGAGGCGATTCTGCATAAGCACGGCTGCCAGACTTCGGTCTGCAAGGATGGGTACGAGGCGATCAACCTGATCGAACAGTCAGGGGCCGACGGGTTCGACCTGATCATTTCCGACATCAAGATGCCGCACCGCAACGGGTACGAAATCTTCGCCGCCGCACAACGCATCAATGAGAACCTGCCTGTGGTACTCATGACCGGTTTCGGATACGACCCGAACCACTCAATCGTGCGCGCCAACCAGGCAGGATTGTCCAGTGTCCTGTTCAAGCCTTTCAAGGTCGACCAGTTGATCGAACAGATTTACAAGGCACTGGGTCTGAACGTGGCGGCCTCCTCCACTGCCGAGCGGAGCGATGCTGAAAGGCAACCCGGTTGATGGGCGCGGCCATTGAGACATCGGCCCGCGGCTGCGTGGTGCGTGTCCTTGAGACGGCGGCGCGGCGATTTCCAAACCTGAACCC
>CAUYYV010000270.1:0-4987 GCA_963577075.1 Phycisphaerae bacterium | reverse complement strand
TGGTAATGACTCACAAAGTAGAGAGAGTCCGCGTAAAGCAGCGGCGAGGGTACGTACGGCGTGCGCCGTTTGCGCGACCAGGCGACGCGGTCGGTGCCGGTGATGTCGCCCCGGGCGCCGTCGAGCCGGATGGCCATGATCGCCCGACTGTCATAGCTGCTGGCGGCAAACACCAGGCCGTGGCCGGCGACCGGCGAGGCGACGACGTTGGCCGACAGCCCTCTACATTCCCAGATGACCCGGCCGGTCGCCAAGTCGTAGCCGCGTACACGCTTCGTGCCGCTGACGACGACCTGCGGTTTGCCGTCGTGCTCAACCACGATCGGCGTGGCCCACGAGGTGACCTCGTGGCGATCGACCTTCCACCGTTGCTTGCCGCTGTGCTTGTCAAGTGCCGTCAGGAACGATCGGCCCTCGTGATCCCAGTTGATGATCAGCATCTGTCCGTACAGCGCCGGCGAGCTTCCCTCGCCGTGGCCGTGCTTGGTGCGCATGACGCCGAGATCTTTGTCCCATTTAGGCTTGCCGTCGAGCCCGAAGCAATAGAGTCCTCGCGAGCCGAAGAAAGCGAACAGAAGCTCGCCGTCGGTGACCGGCGACGCCGATGCCAGGCTCGCGGTGTGGTGACCGCCCTCATGCGGAAGCTGCTTGCTGACCGTCCGCTGCCAGATGATCTTGCCGCTGGCGCGGCTGACGGCGAGGACGACAAACTCGTGAGCGCGGGTCACCGGCAGGTTGTCGTGCGCGCCGGACACGCCGGAGTAGCGGGGCTTGATCGCGTCGCCGTAGGGCACGGCCGCGGTGAGGAAGATGCGATCGCCCCAGACGATAGGCGTCGAATGGCCCTTGCCTGGCAACTGGATCTTCCAGCGGACGTTCTTGCTCTCGCCCCAATGCAACGGCGGCCTGGCGTGGGGCGCCTCGCCGGTGCCCAGCGGACCACGCCACTGCGGCCAGAAATGCCCGGTTACCGCTGCGCCGTCATCGGCCACCGCCGCCGGCGCCAACAGCAGTGACACCGCGAGCACATAGCTGACCGGGCTTGATCCTGCGGTTGAAACGTTCATCGACGAGACCCCGTGACGCGGTCTATCGATTAATCGAACCAGAAGGAGTACAGCTCGGCGTTTTCCAACCAGAAATGCAGGCGAAGGGTGTTGTCGGGAAAATCGTTGAGCCGGTCGTGGTCCGACCAGGTCATCACGTGATCGAGGCTGTCGCCGTCGAACGGGTTCGATTGCTCAAATCGCCAGGCCTCGTGCCACTCGCCATCGCGCACGCCCTTGCCCTCGCGGACGGCGACGCGGATAAACCCGTCGCCCGTCGTGCGCGCGTTGATGTGCAGCTTGCCGCCGGGGCAGGCCATCGGCCGGGTGAGCATGTATCCGCCGTCCTCGCCGGCGTCGATCGAGACAAACCCGTCGCGCCGCAGCGTCGCCAGGCACATATAACTGGAATAAGCGGATGCAACGTCGGAGCCCGCACCGGGTATGTGCAGCATCGGCTCTGCGAAATAGTAAACGCGTACGTGGTCATCCATCTCGATGATGGAAGTGGGATACACCATGCCCCAGTCGATCGCGCCCTGCACCGCCGGCGAGGTGGGCAGAAAAATCGGCCGCTTCGGATGACGGTCCCAGTTTTCACCGTCGCGGCTCCAGGCAAGTTCAGCTTCGGCCAGATATTCATTGCCCTTGGGCAACCGCTGGTCGTGCGGGTGACGATCCATGACCGACAGCAGGCCGAGACAGACGCCGTGATAGTAGGTGACCGGCATGTTGTAGTGCCACAGCGGGTCCAGCTCGTCGTGGCCGAAAATATTGACAGGCTGTGTCCAGGAGACGAGGTCCGTGCTTTGCAGGTAGGCAACGCGCCGGTTCTCGCCGGCATTGATCGCCGCCCGGCCGTAACAGAAGAACAGGTCGCGGTCGGGATGGTAGAAAAGCTCGGCGCCCGTCCGCCCGACGAATATCGGGTTCTCCTCGGCGTCGTTCCAGTGGATTCCGTCCTCGCTGAACGCCAGTCTTTTGTGGTTCCAGTCGCGCGCTTCATTGCCGATGCCGTCTATGTCGACCGCGGAGTACAAGCCGGCGTATCGGCCGCGATCGTGCATTCTTTCCGGCAGGCGGAGGACCGAGATGCCGCCGTTGCACGAGGGCTTGATGCACACGTTGTTCTGCGCGTTGTCGCCGTCGATCTCGAACAGCCCCAGGTTCGGCCGCCGCCAGTCCAGGCCGTCGTCCGATTCGTAGTAGTGCACCCGCCGATAGTGAGGCACCGGCGGCCCCTCGCGCTGGCGCAGCTCTTGGTCTTCCTGCCGCGCCCACATCTTAAACAATCCCGTGTCAGGATCGCGCAGCACGAAACACCCCAGCGGCCCGCCGACTTCATAGCTTTCCTCGGCCTTGACGATCGGGTTGTCCGCGTGCTTTTCCGGCTGGTGCACGGTTCGGTAGCAGCCGTTGACGTCGTCGACAATGTGTCGATCCATCAGCAGTTGCCGCTCGTGGCCGACGGTCACCGGGTCGATCGGCCTGATGTCGTGCGAGTTGCGCAGCGTCTGCCTGCCGCGGCGGATCACCTTGTCGATCAACGCGTAGCTGTACATATGGGCTGTGGGCATGGGTGGGTTCCTGGTTTTGCTTGATCAGCAGTCGTATATTTTTTTGGGTATGCGGTGGCCTGCAGCAACTGTCATGTTATCAGGGTTTGGAACAAATGCGCCGCTTCACATGATGCGCCAGCCAGCCGCTTGCCCGGTCAAAGATGCCGGTTGGGTGAAGAAAGCAGAACCCGACCGGTCGGCCCGGGACGCCGAGGGCCCCTGCAAAAACCGCCGGGTCCATCATTTGGACCCGGCGGCTTGATTGTAACCCAAATGGGCCGGCTGATTAGGCCGGTGTTTACCGACGGCGACGCAGGATGAGCATGCCGCCCAGTGCGATCAAGCCCAGCGTGGCGGGTTCGGGCACTACGACGATCGAGATCGAGTTGCCGTTTTTTAGGCCGCCCAGCAGCGTGGGTGAACTGCCGCCGGCGATGCTGTAGCGCAGGAGTTGTGTCATATCCCACGGGGCCGCGTTGTGTTCCACGTATGCGGTGGCATACAGGTCCCAGTCCCCCCAGTCGATGTCTTGGATGTTGGAAGCGGCAGGGTATGTCCCCCAAGTCGGGTTGAGGTTACTCCCGTCGGCATCGGATTGATAAATGGCATTGGTACCGCGGTTGGCTACGTAGAGCTTGCCGTCCGGTCCGAAATCGATCCCCCAGGGCTTATACACGCCGTCGGTGGCGTTGTCCAGGACGGTCCCAATGAACGCACCCGTGGTGCCGTCGAATTCCATCACCGACCACTTGATGTTGTCGTTGTTCGTGCCGGTGGTCACATAAAGGTTGCCGTGCGGGCCGCCAAAGGCCAGATCAGTAGGACCGATACCGCCCGCGGCGACAATGTCGGCGAAGCTCGAATCCAGAAGCGCGCCCGATGAGGAGTATTTCTTGATCACGCCGGCGTTGGAGTAAACAGCATAAAGATTCCTGCCCGGGCCGAATACCATCCCGTAAGGGTCCACGGCGCCGGTATTAATAAAAACGTCATAGTCGCTGTTGCTGCTTCCCAGGTCACGGTCATACGCTCTCACCTCCTGTTGCACCACCGCCGAGGTGTACACGGTGGTCTTATCGGGTGACAAGACCACACCGCGGCTGTAGCCATGTTGGTTTCTGTACTGCATGTAACTGCCATCTTTATCGAAGGCTTGGAGGCCGAAGCCAGAATCGCCGTTTAGATAGAGGTCGGGGAGGTCGGCCGCCATTGCACGGTTGTGCGTGGCCGCGCCTACGACGAATGCGATTGCGGCAAGAGCTGTGATGAGACGTTTCATTGGTGTTCTCTTTTTCTTTCCAATTTGGCAACGATGTCCGATGCAGACATCGGTTTTCAAGGACATACGCTGTTCCAGCACCGTACTGGAACACACACAGGTGTTTTTTAGATAGTCTTGGGCGGCCCGGCCCCTTCCCGCCTCCAATTTCTCAGCACTGGAATCGCCGGGTGTACCCACAGGATTAATAAAATGAGTCAATCTCCACTGTCCTTCTTGCGCTAGAAATTGTACCACGCGACCCTCCCGATGCAATCCCTAGTCAGGGTAAATTTGCATGAATATCAGGTGCATGGGGCGGCATGGCCGTGGTGATAAGTTAATATGAAACAATAGTTTGCATTCACTATCCGGCATCTGCCCGCACGCAAGGCCGAGTATGTTTTGCGGCAATACGCGGGCAAACGCATGCCGGGCTGGCAGGCTTGTGAGGCCATGTCGTCTTCGCAGGCAAGTGCTGCGGCCGGTTCGTGGTACATATCACCTTGCGATGCCGGGTCGGGACACTGCTTGCTGCGCTCGTGGTACGATTGCTTTCGGGTAACGCCAATCACCGCACAACCTGTTTAACATCTGCATGGCTGCTTTGCACGAGGCGTCAATATCTTGAATCACGATCTCCATGAAGTTGTCAACTTGGTCAACCCCGATCCCGGCGGCGCAGCGCGGATTGCCATGGTGTCGCTTCCCGTGCCGCTGTCGTCGTCGCGTGGCGGGCGGCCGCCTTCGTGTTTGGGTGACCTGCCGACCCAGGTTCAGCCGGTCGGATGGTGGCCGCCTTCGGTTGCCGGCCGGCGTGACGTCGTGCGACGCCAGCTCATGTTCGCCGTCAGTGACAAGGCGCTGCCCGATTCGCTTGGCGTTTCCTCGGGCGCCGCGGCGGCGGGGTCCTATGGCGGCCCGGACGTGAACTGCCGCGTCGTCGAGAAGAAGAACACCGGCTATGAGTTGGCCGAGATCAACGAAGCGCGGTTCACCGGTGCGGGCAAATCGATCGGCCTGCGCATGGGGTTGATACACGGCGGCGAATATCACTGGTGGCAGTGGGTGCGGGTCGAGACGCTCTGGTCCGGGCCGATATGCCGGGCCGTGCGGATGGCGGG
>CAUYYV010000269.1:0-4989 GCA_963577075.1 Phycisphaerae bacterium | reverse complement strand
AAGATGACCGCAAGCTTGGAAGTGAGCGAGGTGCCATTCGGCGCATTGGGTGGCTTGTTCGAGCAGGACGACGTTGAGGCCGCTGATCGTGTGATATCGGCCGCAGCCGAACCGGCCGGGTCGTTCTTCCCGTTGCCCGAGGAAAACGATTTTCAGCAGGCCTTCGCCCGGCACGAGGAAGCCAAGCGGGCCGTTGCCGTCAACGCCTGCGGCACCGCGCTAGACCTGTGCATGATGGTGCTCGACATCAAGCCGGGAGACGAGGTCATCACGACACCCCAGACTTTTATTTGCACCGCGACATGCGCCTCGGCGCGGGGCGCTAAGGTCGTGTTTGCCGACATCGACGAGCAGACGCAATGCCTCGCTCCGGGCGAGGTTGAGGCCAAGATCACGCCCGCTACGAAGGCGATCATTCCCGTACACTTTGCCGGACGTGCCGCCGATATCGATGCGTTCGATGCGATCACCAAAAAGACGGGTATACCCGTTGTGTACGACGCCGCCCACGCCGTCGGCACGCGGCTCGATGGCCAACCGGTCGGCGGGCGTGGCAAGGCCAGTTGCTACAGCTTCCAGTCAAACAAGAATATGACCACGCTCGGAGAGGGCGGCGCCGTGACCAGCGATGACGAAGATTTCGCTGAGGCCGTCCGCCAGCGCAAGACGTTCGGGTACGTGTATGGCCCCAAACTGCGCGTCGTGAGCACCGGATTTAACTATCGCATGACCAAGCCACAACTCGCCGTCGGTATCACGCAACTGGCCAAAATCGATCGTGTTAATGAGTTGAAGCGAAACGCCATGAACTGGCTCAACACGCTGCTGAACGATATCGATGAGATCATCACGCCGGGCGCCTTCGATGACGGTCACGCGGCGCATCTGTACGTGGCCCGTATCGATTCGACCAAAGTCGGCTTCTGCCGAGATGAGTTTCGCAAGCACCTGGGCGATAAATACAAGGTCGGCACGGGGATGCATTACCCGGTCGTCTGGGATTGGGAGGCGTTTGACCAGATCGATCACGACCGCAGCGATTGCCCCGTCGCCCAGCGTGTATGTGGTGAGGTCGTGTCACTGCCGGTGTTTCCCAACACTACCGAAGACGAGTTGGCGTACATCACGCAGGCCATCAAGCAGACCATCGTCGACTTGAAAGAGGCATAACGAATAGCGGCGAGCGGTGACGGGCAGCTGTTTCCATGTTCAAACCCGATCAAGTGAATTGGCTGTTGATGGGCACGAGCGACATCGCGTGCAAGCGCGTGGCGCCGGCTTTAGCAACGCTCAAGACGGGCAGGCTCGTTGGAGTCTGCGGCTCTGATCAGAAGCGAGTAGATGATCTGGCCGACGCCCACGGCGCTGCCGAGCGATACACCAGCCTCGACGAAGCACTGGCGAATACCGCGGCCAATGCCGTGTACATCGCCACGCCCGTGTACCGTCACACGCCCGAAGCGCTCAAGGCGATGGACGCCGGCATGCATGTTCTGATCGAAAAGCCATTGGCGCTCAGCGCCGCCGATGCGGCCCCGGTACTCGAAAAAGCCCGCGCGACGGGCTTGCGCGCGGGCTGCGCCTTTTACCGCCGCACCTTTGACCGATACATTCACCTGCGCGAAATGATCGAGGCGGGGACGTTCGGCCAGGTCGTTTTGGTTCGCACCAGCTATTGGTCGTGGTTCGGTCCGGCCGCGGATGACCCGAAGCGATGGCGGGTGTCGAAGGACAAGGCCGGTGGCGGCCCGCTGTCGGATCTCGGGTCGCACATGTTCGACCTGATCATCGGGCTGTTCGATCTACCCCGATCGGTCGTCGCCAGGGTCAAGACGCTTACCCACGACTACGAGGTAGAGGATAGCTCTGCCGTCATCATGGAGTTGCGCAGCGGTGCGCCGGTGCTGGCCTGCTTCTGCTGGAACAGCAAGACGTGGACGCACGAGTTCGAGGTGGTTGGCACGGAGGCGAAGGTGCGATGGTATCCGTCCGACACGGGCAAAGTGCTGATCACCGTCGGCCGCGACGTGCAGGAACTGGATATGCCCAACGCGGACAACGTGCACGCCCCGCTGGTCGAGGATTTTGCCCATGCCGTTATCGGCGGCCGTGACCCAATCGTGCCCGTCGCCGAGGCGGCCAAGACGAACGTTCTGCTCGACGCGATTTATGAGAGTGGTCTCACGGGTCGGGAAATCATGCTGTGAGATTCTCGCCTCGTCCCGACAATGAATTCCACGATTTCATTCACATCTATCTGACGCGTTGCCGGGAGGTCTGCCCGGCCATCTGCGCGATCGCCGGCAAATGGAACTTCGAGGACATGATCCCCGGGTTGTCCGATTTTGATGCCCGGTTGATCGTGGGCAACGACGTTACCGTCGAACACTGGATGCAGATGTCGCTGGACGTCGGGCAGATTCACACCAATCTGGTCCGCCAATACCCGCGCTGGGCCCGCATCCTTGAGCACCTACCCGGGTTGAACTTCACCGTGGCGGAGATGACCGACCCGGTTTTGTATTATCCGGAGTTTCAGCAGTGGACGTTTTACGAGGGTGATGTGGAGACAATCGAGAAGATTGGCGTGTTTCTCGCCGACAAGCCCTGGTCGCATCGCGACGAGTTATTTCATCTCAAGAAGTTCGCGCTCTACTACGATCCATACGACCATGGCATCGATCCGCCGATTAATCTCGGCCCGTGGGGAAACAAGTATCCGCTGCACAGCCGGTTCATGCACTATTTTACGCCACCGATTCAATCGGCTGTATCGATCATCGAGCGCCGAGGCATGTGCAAACTCGAGGCGCTGCGCGCCGCGCGGCAGCTGTTTCCCGACCCACACGTCATTGACATGATTTTTGATGCACTTGACCGTCATTACGAGATCCCGCAGTGGTATCAGCAGTCGCACCTGATGAAGATTGAAACGAAGCTTTATCAATACCTGCAGGGGGCGTATGGTTTACTGGCCGATCACGTTACGCTGATCAATGTCAACCCGGCCGATACGCAGCAGCAGGTCAGGGCGAACCTGGCCGCGGTGCCGGTGGATATGGGCGAGCGGTTTTTCGAGGGCATCAAGTTCGGCCGACTGATGAAGGGCAGGCTGCTTTTCTACGCCGAGCGGATCGACGGGTTTGAGACCGAAGCGCTGATCCGCAATGAATTGGGCCGTATTGTGGGCAACCTGTTCAAGACGCCGCTGACCACCTATGCCCAGACGCGTTTCGGCGAAGACCTGACGCCTGGACAAGCACTTGATCGCTTGACCGGCAATCTGGTTGCACCGGGTGACCGCGCCGATCTGGACGAGTTTGTTCGTTTGTGCGACTTGCCGCTTGACGGGGACGAGCGCCACCGCGCCCGTGAGGTCGCCGACGTGTACGATGCTGTCCAGCGCCTCGACGAGGCACTGGCCACCGATCTGCGCGGGTGGCTGGAGGATACTGTGTCATGAGCAAGTTGTTTCACACCGAGCACGGCCGCATGTTTGACACGGTCAACGAGGAACTGTCACGCTGGCGGTGGGTGAAGAAGGTGCTTCTTCTGCCCACGGCGGCTGCGGGCGCCCCGGCCGATCTGTGGATGTTTGTGCGTATGTACGACGGCAACCGGGCCCCACTGACCGTAAGTCTCAACGGGCGCAAGCTTGCACGGGTCAAGCCGGACAAGCACTACGCAACGCGATGGGTGTGGTTGCGTTTGCCCGTGCCGACCGGACGGCTGAAGCGTGGGCGTAACACGTTTGTGCTGCACAGCACCAACCCGGCCATGAACGGCTGGATGCTCGGCCTCGAAAACGCGCACGATCGGCCGCAAAGCTACCTCAGCTTCGATCGCGGTGGGACCTGGCAGAACCGTGCGATGGGAGCGCATGGCATGCTGCGCGGCGAGTACCTGGTGCGCTTACGGGTTCACAGCGACACATTGCGAGATCCGCGACCGCCGCGCATGATCTACGAAGATGCGCGTCATCGGCGCGTGCGCGAACTGCGTGACCTGCTGCCGGCGCGCATCGTCAACACGAAGGATCCGTGGAAGCAGGTGCTGGCGCTGCGCACGTGGGTGGCGTGTCAATGGAGTCACGACAACAAGGGTCGGTGCTACAGCCCCTGGGACCCACAGACCGTGCTTGACTGGGTGCGCCGCGACACCTGCCATGGCAAGCCGGGCAGGATAGCATTTTGTGTACACTTCGCCGTTGTATTCAACTCGTTCGCCGCGTCATTGGGCCACAGGTCGCGCGGTGTGAATGTCACCAACGATTTTAACCTGCCGCAGGGGCACTTTATGTCCGAGGTCTGGGATGTCGAGCACCGTCGCTGGGTGCTGCATGACCCCAACTATGACGTGCATTACGAGAAAGCGGCGCCGTTGTCGGCATTTGATCTGGCTGATCTTGCGCACCGCCGGTGCAAGTTGTATGGCATGGTCCGCAAGGGCCCGGCGTTCCCGCGTGGTCCGAAGTATTTGACCGATTTATTCCGCGATTTCGTGGCGGCTGGCGAAAGCTACTGGTGTACTGGTTTGTGGTCGCGCAACGATTTCGTGTCCAACCCGCCGGCTGCACCACCCAATCATGGTGCGATCTCATACTGCGAAACCGAGTTCGTCTGGTACACGCCGCCGGGTGTCAAGCCACGGTGCGGCGATGCCGTGACGTTGGCCGAGCCGTTTCCGTATCGGGTCTCGACACGCCGATATCTCGACGCACCGCCGCCGGGGTGAATGTTGACCGTCGTTTCGTCGTGTCACGGCACGGTGGTAAACCGTATCTCACTGGGGAGGTCAAACCGTTCGTGGCCGAGAACCGGTCGTTTCTTGCCATCGGGATCGACGACGTAAATGGGCGTTTCCTCGAGCAGACCGTGCAGCCAGCGCAGGCTGCTGACATGGAGCTTGGATCGTGAGTAGTTTCGCGTGCGCTGATCGAGCGAAACCCGATGCGTGCCGGGAACGTTTCCTTTGCGCAGTTGCGCCAGC
>CAUYYV010000268.1:0-4990 GCA_963577075.1 Phycisphaerae bacterium | reverse complement strand
GCTCGGGATCGATGCAGAGCAACACAAGGTCGCTCTGGCCCCGAAACAGACGGTTGCCGATCGCCTGAACCTGGTCTCGTTTCGAGCAGTGCATGAAACCTTGGGATTTCAAGGTGCCGGCCTTATAAGTACCTTTCCCCTGTGCCTTGGACCATTCCGTCCGTGTTGTGATATGAAAAATGGTGGGCATGGCTGCGAATGGTTCGGTCATAATCCGCGTGCGGCTACGGCGAAGCAAACGTTCCGAACCATTGTAGCTGCCCGAACCTGCGGAGGATATCACCCACAGGTCGCCTGCCATGCCCGCCCCTGAAGTCTTGTCAGTGCTGACAAAACTTTTCCCACGACGGAATCTTCTTCACGCCGCCTGCGGCACGCCATCAGCATGCCCACGGCCAGCAGCGACAGCGTTGCGGGTTCGGGGATAACGGCAAGGAAGCCGTGAGCGTTGTAGCTGAAGTCGTAGTAGTACCCGACGATATTGTCGCCGTCGATGCCACGGGCGTTGGTATTGATTGCCCCGGGCACATCAGAGGGTGGTGTAGGTGGCAAATGCGTCACCTTGCGCCGCCACGCCGATGCACAGCGTCAGGAAACCGGTAGCGGCACTGATAAGAAAGGTCTTCATGGTATTGCTCCAAAAAAAGGGTGGTTCAGAAAGTGCCTTCTTCCCGCCCACGGGATGAGTGGGTAGGCGTTGTCCTCCGCGATCATTATAGCTGGGGCGCTTGGTGGCGGCTATGCTAGGGCGCAAAAGAGTCCGTCGGCGTTGCGGGCGAACGGTATCTGGGAAATGTCGGTGAACGTGTCCATCCATGATTGAGCGGACCAAAGCCAGAAAGATATCACACGGCGGCCGCGCATGGCGCCGCGGGAAACGTGTTCGATTCATACTGTTGTATGCCCTGTTTATTGTCGTGCTGCTCGAAATCAGCTCAAGGCTTTATTGGTCGATCGGGGACGACGTCTCATTTCTCGTGCCCGACCTGTTCCACGCTTTTTACCCGGAGATGAAAAAGATCGAGGCGGCCCCCGGGGCTGTTAGCGACAACACGTTTGACGTGCTGATACTCGGCGGCTCGGTGGTGTACAGGCGCTGGGCCGACATTGATGGCAGGCTTGGGAAGGAGTTGCATCGCAGGACCAAGCGGAATGTGCGCATTTATAACGCCTCTAAACCCGGACACACGACGCGCGACAGTATGCTCAAGTATCAACGACTGGGGACGCGGTCGTTCGATCTGGTGCTGGTCTACCACGGTATCAACGAGGCCCGCGCCAACAATTGCCCGCCGGAAATGTTTCGAGAGGACTACAGCCATTACGCGTGGTATGCGCACATCAACGGGCTGGCCGACCACCCCGAACACCGGTACGTGGTGCTGCCTTACACGGGCTCATTTCTGGTATCGACAATCGCCGAACGGTTGGGCCTGGTCCAGCGGGTTCCAAAGGCCACCCCTAATGACAAGTGGGTCCAATTCGGTGCAGATATCAAGACCGCCGAACCCTTTCGAAGGAACCTGACGCGGATTGTTGAACTCGCTCGGCGCAAGAACGAACCGCTGCTGCTGATGACTTTTGCCACACACCTACCGCCGAACTACTCGCAGCAGCAGCTTCGGCAGCGCCAGCCCACTCTCCGCGGCACGGCCCTGGCCGTTGAGTTGTGGGGCCGGCCCGGGGATGTGACGGCGGCGGTGCGGGCGCATAACGAAGTCATAGAGGAGGTCGCCCAGCAATACGGCACTTTGTTCGTGGACCAGGACAGCCTGATCCCTAAAGATTACGGGTACTTCAACGACATCTGTCATCTGTCTCCGGATGGCTGCGAGCGTTACGTCGCAAATATTCTTGAAGTCGTGCTTGAGGTCATGCGTCGACGATTCGGGCCTGACAAACGCTGAGGCAGCCCACGGGTATGGTCTTGCAAATGAATCGGTCGGCGCTACCCGTTTTGAGGATGAAGGAATAAATGCCTGGTTGTGGATTGATGTTCCGACAAAGCATCGTCATGGGGAGAGGCCGACATTCCCCAGAAACAATGCCGCACGCGTTCACGAAAATGCCATGATTAAAAACGACGACCCTTTGGTTGCCTCGGTGCCGTGGCGGCACGTGGTGCTCGAGCGTATCGGGCCGGCCGACGCGTCGGTTGGCATGTTTTCGCTGCCGATCCCCAGGCATGCGCCGCGGTCTCTGCGGATCGATCATACGCCGAGCGGGCAATTGCCCGTCGGGTGGTGGCGGCGGGACGAGGTGCCCCGCCGGGTGCTGACCTATCTGTTGGCCGACGCAGGTGTCCCCCCCGAGTTGCGCCTGACCGACCGTCCGGCGGCGCAGGCGCCGGGCAACACGTGGTCCGTCGAGCTTCGTCATACGCTCGAGCGCCTCGACGTACCCAAGCACGACCTGGACGTCGATAAGCTGCGCGGCGTCCCGGTTGACGAGTGTGTCGCCGTCGAGTCGGAAGTCGTGTTGACTTTTTCCGGCAAGGCGCTGCGGTTGCAGGTCTGCTCGTCGGGACCGGACGGCGACGGCGTTCATTGCTGGCAGGACGTCCAGATCGATTACCTGTGGTCCAATGGCGTCGGGCAGGGGCTGCGGGTTGGCGGGATCATTTACAACGGCGATACCTTCCTGCGCGCCGACGTGTATCTCGTGCTGTTTGCCAACGGCGTCGTGGACCTGACGGCCCATTTCGTCAATACGGTGCTGCACATCGAGGGCCTCGACTACTGGGGCTATCCGATGATTCGCCTGGCGAGCGACGCGATGGTTCCGCTCGAGGCGGTCGTTCCGGCGGAAGGCTTTCGGTTTGCGGCGGGTGACGTTGCGATCAATGTCGCCGACTGCGCGCCGCAGTTGAGCGGGGACCATCCCGGCCGGCTGATCGATGGCGGTGGGGCGGTGCTGTGGCGCCCGTTCGATCGGATCTGCTGTGCGCACGACCCGGACAGTGCGGATTGTCGCTGGGCACCGGGGATGGCGAGGACGACGCGAATGCAGTTGAGCCTCGCCGAGGCGCAGCCGGTGATCGCGCGGTACCGCGCCCCGAGCTGGTGGTACGCGTTGTGCGATGAGGTGTGGGACGGCGGGTACCTGCCCGTTCGTGGAGGGATCAGTACCGTCGGTGAACAGACGGCCGACTTCGTACGATCGCACATGCAACGGGGCCGGTTCGACGCCGGCGCCGCCGGGCGCGGCGACGACGGTGACACGGGGATTGGCCTGTTGCAGAACTTCTATCTGACCGGTCGGCCGGAGTTGCTCGAGGACGCCCTTGTTTACTGTTATTACTGGGCCGATCTGGCCGTCGATCACCGGGATTTCACCGTCCATCAGCGCCAAGGAGACTGGCGCTGGAAGACCTGTGCGTACTGCAAGTTCCGCGACGTACTGATGGGGTACCTGGAAACGGGCGACCCCTACCTGCTGGACGTGGCGGACATGTGCGCGGAGACGTATTGGCGTTGGTTTCGAACCAACTGGCCGCGGCGGTCGATTGGGCGCGACGCGTACTCCGTAAGTGCGTGGGCGCTGATGTGGCGATACTTCGACACCGAGCAGTCGCGACTGCGGTGCGATGAATTCATGCGCATGTTCCGCGCTGTGCTCGATACGCACGGCACGATCGGCGGCCAGATGGGAGGCGGGCCGCACCCCGGGCATCACTCGTCCATTTATATGACTGGCGTGGCGATGACGTGTGTGCTGGACGTCTGCGACGCAGCGAGGCAGATGGAGAAGCCGGCGGAACTGTCACGGTATGCGGAACTGGCTGCGAAGATGAGCGGTCATTTCCTGCGCACCGACGTGGAGATGTTTCCCTCTGCGTATGGTCGGCCTACCTGGCGACCAAAGGACCTGCTTGACTGGACATCGCTGGCCTGCCGCATCTTTGCGCAGCTAGCGCGCCTGCGGGCGCCGGACGATCCGCTGACGCGAGCCGGGCTCGATCGCTGCCTGCTTTGGACGCAACACAACATCGGTTATTGGATCAGCCGCAAACGCGTGGGGATGCAGATGATCCATCCGCACTGTTACGCCGCCCTGATGCTGGGCGTCCGCTGGCGCGACGGCGTTCTGACGATCGACCCCATCGAACCACCCGACCGCTGGCCGGACCGCCAGACCGTCGCCACCCCCGCGGGGGATCTGACCATTTGCATCGAGCGGGTGGCCAGCGCAACGATCCGACTCCAGTTCGACGCCGCCTCATCGTTTCCGATTGAGGTCACGCATCGCGGACAGGTGGTTCGGTCGACGAGCTTGGGGGCCGTGACGTTGAACGGTTTGTCGTCGGCTGACGACCGACCGGCGCTTCGCTGAACTGTTAGCATGCCCAAGGCAAGGTGAGCAGCGCAAGCAGTGTCAAGGGTCAAATGGGAAATATGAGATGAAATGCTGCCTGTTCAAAATTATGATGGGGGTGTCAGGAGTGCGGTGGTTATTGCGCCACCGGCGTGCAAGGACTTGCCATGTCACCCAATCATCGAGGTAGCAGCCAGGTCGGCTTCACCCTCATCGAGATGCTGGTGGTGATCACGATTATTGCGCTGCTGATCGCGATGCTGTTGCCGGCGGTGAAGAAGTCAAGGGAAAAGGCCCGCCGGCTGCGCTGTGCCACGCAGCAGCGCCAGATCGTGATGGCTGTGCAGGGCTTTGCCATCGAGAACAAGCACGAGCTGCCGTGGGGCTGGTGGGCCACGCCATCGACCATCGGATCGGCTCTGGACATCATCGAGAAGATTCAGGGCACGTCGCTTTCCGAGACCGGTTATGACTATGACCACGGCGTGCCCGACATCGCCCTGCGCGTGATGCTCTGCCCGAGTTGGAAACGGCTCGTTTGGACGGATCGGCCCCTGGCGAACTCGGGCAGCTACCAGGGTTGGGGAGGCCACGGCTATGGGCCTTGGGTCCACATGACCTACTTGTACGTCGGAGGCAACGGTAAAGGCCTCGGCGGTGCGACCGGCGGCGTGTG
>CAUYYV010000267.1:0-5032 GCA_963577075.1 Phycisphaerae bacterium | reverse complement strand
CGCCGTAGGCAGCTGCGATACCACCTCCTGGATAATGATTACGAACGCCAAAGGTGGTGGCTTGTTACTTCAAGGGTTGGCCCGTTTTGCCTTGTGCGGTTAGTGGACCATACCGCAGCGAGGCAACGCCTTCTTCAATTCGGCAACGCCCGCACTGCTGACTTGGGTATCATCGAGACTGAGCGCTTTCAAGCTGGTCAACCCCCTAAGATGCACCAACCCGGCGTCGTGATCTGCGTGCCGCTGAAGCCGCTAAAGGCGACTCCAACAACCTCGCCCTTTTTATTCCGTTCAATCCTGGCTCCCAGTTTCTCCAACGCGGCAACGGAATCGTCAGTTGTACTTTCCTGCGAAGTATCAGCAACTGCTCCCCGCGAGTTGCCCTGATTGTTTTCTATCGCGGGCGCAGTGACTGCACTGTCACCACAACCCACCATTGCCGCCACCAGCAACAGTCCCAGTAGATGTTTCATGTCCAACTCCCGCGAAACCTCATTTCATTTTTTGGCAACGACAATATCTTCGCTGACATCACTGCCGGTAGTGCGTTCGAACCCGAAAAGCTTGACGGCGTTGTCGCGCAGGATCATGCGTTTCTGATCATCGGCCAACTCGGCGTGATCGATGCGTGCGCGCTGGGCGCTGGCGCTATAGAGCGGCGTGTCCGTGCCGTAGAGCACCTTTTCGGGGCCGGCCTCTTTCACCGCGTACTCGATGATGCCCGACGACATGCTCTGCGCACTCGAGGTGTCAGCGTAGATATTGCCGTGCCTGCTCAATTGCACCGCGCGAACCTGGTGGGTCGGGTCCGCATCACAGGTGCAACCGATGTGCGCCAGGATCAGCCTTACCTCGGCGAACTCGTCGAGAAACGGCACGAAGTGCTCGGGCATGCTGTACCCCTCACCGCTGTGGGTCAACACGATGGCACGGTGCTTGGCGGCGAACTCGAACAGCTTGCCGCCGTAGGCCTGAATCGGATAGCGGTGTTCCTCGGGATGCAGCTTGATGCCGACGCACTTTCCTGTTTGCAGCATCCGCTCGGCCTGCTCATACGTCGATTCCTGCAGCGGGTTGACGACGACCCACTGCAACAAGCCTTCGGTTTTGCCGACCACGGCAGCGGCCTCTTCATTGCCCGCAAAGGCGTCGGCCTCACCGCGGGGCATGAGCGCTAACAGCGGCGAAACGATCGTCCACTGCGTATTGGCCGCCCTCGCTCGTCTGGCCACGACACCGCCGTCCCCCGAGTACCACGCGTCGATTACCGGGTCCCGGCCGCGGATCATTCGTCCGTAGTGGGCGTGTACATCGATGGCCTGAATATCGACTACCTTCATGGCGATCCACTCGCGTCGGGTATATCATCTACGCGCCGTTGCGCCACGGCACCGGATTCAGAATTGTACTGGTCAACTTCCCGGCAGCAAGGACGCCACCTCCCAAGGATCCAGGCGTGCCGCTGGCCACAACCATGAGATCAAGGCTAATCTGATGACAAATAATCACGATGCCATATTCAATGACGCCATCACTCGGCTTGACGACGCCTTTGCCTACGCCGACATCGGCGAGGAAGCGCTGGAAAAGCTCAAGCACCCCAAGGCCGTGATGGAAGTGTCCATCCCCGTGCGCATGGACGACGGCAGCCTGCGGATCTTCACCGGCTACCGGGTCCGCCACGACGACACACGCGGGCCGACCAAGGGCGGCATCCGTTTCCACCCCGGCGTCAACCTCGACGAAGTCAAGGCCCTGGCGTTCTGGATGACCTGCAAGTGCGCGGTGGTCAACCTGCCCTACGGCGGCGCCAAGGGCGGGGTGATCTGCAACCCGAAGCAGCTTTCACGCCTGGAACTCGAACGGCTCAGCCGCGGGTACATCGAGGCCCTGGCCGACTTCATCGGCCCGGACACCGACATCCCGGCGCCCGACGTGTACACCAACGAGATGATCATGGGCTGGATGATGAACGAGTACTCGACGATCGTGCGTCGTCACACGCCGGCGGTCATCACGGGCAAACCCATCCCGCTGGGCGGGTCGCTGGGCCGCGGCGACGCCACCGGCCGCGGCGGCTATTACGTGATCAAGGAAATCGAGCGGCAGCACAACTGGGACCCGTCCAAGGTGACCGTCGCGGCACAAGGGTTCGGCAACGCCGCACAGGGCTGCCTGGCCCTGCTGGCTGACGACGGGTACAAGGTCGTGGCCGTCTCCGACTCGAAGGGCGGCATCTACAAAGCCGAAGGGTTCGATCTACCGTCACTGATCGAGATCAAAAATCAGTCACGCATGCTCAAGGGCGTGTATTGTCACGACGG
Organism: Phycisphaerae bacterium; assembly: GCA_963577075.1. GTDB lineage: Bacteria > Planctomycetota > Phycisphaerae > Phycisphaerales > Phycisphaeraceae > CAUYYV01. The sequence goes on along the minus strand of CAUYYV010000267.1, from coordinate 2,708 downwards.
CATCTGCGAGCTGGTTAAGCACGAGCGCATCACCAATGAGCAATTGTTGGAGCTGGATGTTGACATTCTGATTCCGGCCGCGCTGGAAAACGCGATCACCGAAGTTAATGCATCCAACATCAAGGCGAAATGGATCGTCGAGCTGGCCAACGGCCCGTTGACGCACGGCGCTGACGAGATCATCAGCAACACCGCTCACATCACCGTGGTGCCGGACATCCTGGCCAACGCCGGCGGCGTGACGGTCAGCTATTTTGAGTGGGTGCAGAACAAGGCCGGCTTCTACTGGACGGAGGACGATATCCACGTAAAGCTCCAGGCCATCATGGTGCGCGAGTATCACGCGATCCACAGCCTGTCGCAAAAGCACGGCATCTCGCTGCGCCTCGCCGCCTATGCACACGCGCTGAACCGGATGGGCAAGGCCATCGAAAGCCAGGGCACGCGCGAATATTTCGCGGACAAGCAAACATTATGACGCAAATCACCGGCACCGTGAAAACCCGGGGCGGCACACCGCTCAAGGCGATCGACGTCAGCAACGGCCAGCATATTGTCGCGACCGATGCGAAGGGACGGTTCGAGCTTGAATGTGACCCGCCACTACATCCGTTCATCTACGCCACGCGACCGGACGGATACCATGGCTGCTGGTACGTCAAAACGCCCAAGCCCGGCGAAGCGGCGCGCCTGGTGCTCGAGCCGCCGCGTCGCCGTCGGGCGCCCACGCGGCGGATACGCTTGGCGCACATCACCGATCTGCACATAGGACCGCCCACGGTGCCGTCTCATTATCCGTTGCGCAAGCGGCGGGCCTTGAGCCGTATTCACCCGCCGTCGGACATCACGCCCGCGAAACTCGCCACCGACTTGCGCCGCGTCAAGCAGGCCGGCGGCGATCTCGACCTGGTCATCGCGACCGGTGACTCGACGGAAGTCGGCAATCCGCAAGCCATCGCCGCCTTGCGCCGCACCCTCGAGGCCGCCGGCATGCCGACCGCGGTGATGTACGGCGGCGCTGACGGGCTGTACGAGCGCGAGTTGCTGGATCTGCCGCTGCCCTACACCAAACAGTGGCAAGCCGTGTTCGGGCCGACCCATTACGCGCTCGATCTGGGCCGATGGCGGTTCGTGATCTATCCGGATGAAGACGTGATGTTCGGACCCGCACTCGCCACCGCGAAACGTCAATGGCTCGACGCCCAACTCGACCTCGCTGCGAACGCCGGCAAGCGTGTCGTGCTGGCCCAACACACGGAGATCCGATCGCCGGACGAAAAATGGCTGCGACACCTTGCGGCACAGGGCGTCAAAGTGCTGTTGTTCGGCCACTACCACTCGGGCCGGTGCTACCAATACCGGGACATGTTGATCTCGGGCACCCCCCCGCTCTGCTTCGCCAGCCTGGACGGGTCACCGCGGGGCTTTCGCGTCATCGAGTTGGGCCGCAAGGTCGAGTCCTGCACATTCCACCCCGTCGCCGACGGTCACCCGAAGCGCCCGTCACGACGATCACCGATCCGCGAGCTCTGGAAACGCGGCTTTCCCGCGGCGGTACACCGTGGCCGACCAATCGTGATGAAGCGCACGGACGACCGACGCGACGTGCTCGTGCCCCTGGTCGATGAAGACAACCGAGGCCGCGCCGGTGTGGCTTGCCTCGACGCGACCACCGGCACAACTCGCTGGACGGCGCCCGCGGCTCATTCGGTCCGCGCCGGGCTCAACGTCGCGGACGACCTGGTCATGGCGATAACTTACATGGGCGAGTTGCTCGCGCTGGATCGCGCGACGGGCAAAACGCGGTGGTCGGCGAAACTCGACGGGTTCCCACATCGTTGGATCAATTCGACGCCGATCGTTGCCGGCGCGACGGTCATCGTCGGCACGGCGTACGGCGGGGTCGAAGCGTTCGACCTTGCCGGCCGCAGGACATGGCGGTGGAAATACCCGCACGGTACGGGCGACCGCTGGCCTTATTACGGTACGCCGCTGATCGTCGGCCGTAACGCCCTCGTGAGAGTCCACCGCAGCGGCGTCGCGGCGCTGGCCGTGTCGTCCGGGAAAATGCGCTGGGAGTACAACACCCATTACGAAAACTTCATGGCCCCGCCGCTGCTGGCGGCCGGCCGACTGCTCGTGCCCGACCGCCGCCGTTTCCACGCCGCCGATCCGAGTACCGGCCGAAGACTGTGGATCCGCAGCACCGGCAGGATCGTGCCCGGGTGCCGCGTCAGCGGCGCCGCCGTCTGTGGTTGGGCCAGCGACGATCGCCTGCTGGTCGCCAACATTTCCGCCCAGACCGCCGGCCACCCCGGGCTCGCCCAGGGCAGACGCGCCGGTGACGGGCGACTGCTCTGGCAAGTCAAATACGACCGAGACCTGCTCGACATGTACTCGACCCGCCGCGGCACCGCCAACGCCCTGGCCGACCCGCTGATCGACGACCGGTTCGTCTGGCTCGGCGGGCTAGACGGAATAGTCCGCGCCGTCGACCGCGACACCGGCAAGCAGATCGCCACGATGCAACTGGGCAAACCGATCATGTCACTGACCGCCGCCGCGCCCGGCCGAATGATCGTGACCGCCCATCCCGACCACGTCGCCTGCCTGTCAACGGATCTGAAATAGATTCTCAGGGCGCAAACCTGCCATCATCCCCCCGCCCGATGGCAGCAGGGCGCAGGGCTTCGTCATCGTGCTCGGTT
>CAUYYV010000266.1:0-5034 GCA_963577075.1 Phycisphaerae bacterium | reverse complement strand
GACTTGCTGGTGTGGACGTGCCGGCGGGCGTCGAACTGCTGTTCGCCAAATCGCACGAGGGGTGTCCGTTCGTATCAGAGGAGCAGATGATGCCGTTCGTCCCGTTTGTGCCCGCTCGCGATTTCGAGCACGCGGTCGAGTTGGCGATCAAGTACGAGCACGGTTTCGGGCACACGGCCATCATTCACTCGAACAACCTTGAACACATCACGCGCATGGGCCGGATGTGCAACACCACGCTGTTCGTGGCCAACGGGCCGTCGATGGCGTGTCTCGGGGCGGGCGGCGAGGGTTATGCAAGCTACTCGATTGCCACGCCGACCGGTGAGGGTGTGACCAACCCGCTGACGTTCACGCGGTTTCGCAGATTGGCGGTGGGGGGGTCGCTTCGGATTGTCTAATGTACGCAGGCCGCGGCCGTCGGCCGCCGCTTATATATGCGGAGTTGCCGATGCAACTGGCTGTTGTCAAGGGTCGCGCCACGTCGACCGTCAAGCACCCGTCGTTGGGCGGGGTCAAGTTGCTGATTTGTCAGCCGTTGGGCGGTGACGGCCACCCGTGGGGCGATCCCGTGTTGGCCGTCGATCGACTTGGCGCCGGCCGCGACGATCGGGTGATACTGACCAGCGACGGTGAAGGTTTGCGGCGCTTGCTCGGCGACGACACCAGCCCAGCACGTTGGTGGACGATGGGCTTCGTGGATAGCGACCCGATTGAATGAAGATGCCGAAGGATCAGCAACAACTCGTCGAGATGATCACCCGCGAAGTGCTCGCCGTACTGGCGGCGCGTGGGATGATGGGAGGCCCGCCCGCCCCGGTTCAGCCGCCGATCGGCACCTGCACCGGTGATTACTCGAAGTTTGAAGAACTTCGCGGCCGACTCACCGGCGGCGACGATCAGGGTCATGTGCCCCCGTCGCCGCCTGCGCCCGCCGCACCGCCGCTGATGGGCATCGTCACGGCCAGGCAGTTACAGGAAGCGATTGACGCATCCCCCGACGGCGTGGCGGCGGTGGGGCCTGACGCCCGCCTGACGCCACTGGCCAACGACCTGGTTCGCCAGGAACCGCAGAAGATAAGGCGTGCCGCGTTTGCGGCGGCGCCGCAACCCAACCCACTCGCCGCGGTTGACCTGCCCTGGCTGTGGTGGATCGACGGTCAATGCCCGGCCGCGACGCAGATCACGCAGCAGCGAGCGGCCGTGTTGCAACCCAGCGGCAGCGCCCGCCACGAGGCCGCATTGGGACAGGTTGTGCGCGAAATGGCGACGGCGCTGCGCTCGGGGCGGATCGCCGGCGGTTTGCTGTTCGTGCCCAACGCCGCCCGCACGATGTGTTTTGCCAACCGCTGCGCCTCGATCCGCGCCGTGGTTGGTTCGTGCAGCCAGGCCGTCGAGCAGGGCGTCACCGAGTTGGGGGCCAACGTGCTGGTTATCGAATACCCGCACGTCGCGCCCACAAGTATGGCCGCCATGGTGGATCGGATATTGCGCCAGCCACCGAAACTGCCCGCCCATGTTCAACGAGAGCTCAATGACCTGCACCAATGTTGATAAGACGACTTAGGAAACTGGACCACGGACCTTGGGGTTTCTGACCATGCGCATCGCTCGTGTCATTGGCACCGTCACGCTTAACCACTCGCTGGCCGAACTGCGCCCCGGTCGGTGGCTTATCGCCGAAGCGCTTGACGGCGCTGCGATCGATGGTCTTGAGCAGCAGGCGCCGCGTTACAAGCCCATGCCCGAATCACTCGTTGTGTTCGACGAACTGGGCGCGGGCATCGGGCAATTGATCGCCGTCAGCGAGGGCCGTGAAGCGTCGATGCCGTTCTCGCCCGAGCGTGTACCGGTCGATGCCTACTGCGCCGCATTGCTCGACACCGTCACAACCTCGTAACAAGGCATGATCCATGGCTGCGTCGCTTTGGCAGACAAAAAAACAGATGTGCGACATCGGCCAGCGTATCTGGCAGCGTGGCTACTGCGCGGGCAACGAGGGCAACCATTCCGTTCGCATCGGTGAAGACCGGGTGCTGTGCACACCCACCGGCATCAGCAAGGGTTTTCTCGCGCCGGACGATATTTGCGTCATCGACATGGACGGCACCCAGGTCGAAGCCAACCCCGCCGGCCGCAAGCGCACGAGCGAAATCCTGCTGCACCTGGCGATCTACAAGCAGCGCGACAACATCGGTGCGGTGGTGCACAGTCACCCGCCTCACGCCACCGCATTCGCCATGGCGCAGATGCCCGTGCCCGAGGGCATACACCCCGAGGCCGAGGTATTTCTCGGCAAGGTGCCGATCGCCCGGTTCGCCATGCCCTCGACGCAGGCGTTGCCCGACAGCATCACCGCATTGATGGGCCCCGATACCAATTCCGTCCTGATGGGCAATCACGGCACCGTCAGTTTTTCGCATGACCTGCTTGACACGTACTACAAGTTAGAAATCCTTGACGCCTACTGCCGCATCCTGCTGCTGTGTACGCAACTCGGCCAGGTTAACGTGCTCGATCGCCGGCAGCAGACGGAACTGCTTGAGGTCAAAGAGAAATTTGGTTTACATGACGATCGGATCGCCTGCGCCCCCGACGGTTGCATCGGCGCCGATAACGAGATGTTTATGGCGAGCCTGGACGTTCGCCCTGCCGGCGTGACCTGCAACTGCAAAGGTGACGCTGTCACGGCCCACGCCAGCGCAGGCGGCGATCCAGGCACGGCTGGCAACGGTGGCCAGTTCGAATCGCTCGTGGCCGCCATCACTGACCAAATCATGACAAGGATCAACGGATAGCATGCAACTTCATCAGAAATCACTCGACCAGAAAATTGCCCGGATCCTTGCTGATCCATCGTGCAATGATTTTATTTTGGCTGATGCCAAGGACGCTGACATGGCGTTCGGCATCGCGGCGCCCGGAAAATCACCGGAACATCATGCCCACGAAGCGCGGTTCCGGTCGCTCGATGATTACCGCCAGCTGATCCGTGAAAACGTGCGCCAGGGCCTTGTCGACATCATGCTGATGAGCGCCTCGACCAACGAGTTATTGACGATTACCGAGCGGCTGTTCGACGGCTCGCACATCACGCCGGCGGCGCGTGCCAACGACACAACCGACATCCACCTGGCCGCTGGCGGCGACTACGGTTCACAGCCGAGCCGGCCGTTTCGCACCGCGACGATCGATCACATCATGTGCGGCAAGGTTGATTGCCCGCCGGTCGGTGAGGGCGGCTTGCTTGGCGGCACGGACCTTGGCCTGTACTCCGTCACGTTCAACAACGACATCGAACGCGACATGGCGACGCTCAATGCCTATCGCGACTTTCGCATCGAGGCCGAGCGCAAGGGTTTCCGCCATTTTCTCGAGGTGTTCAACCCCAATGTCTGTGGCGATCACTGCCCGGCCGATCTGGGCCGGTTCATCAACGACATGATCGTGCGCACGCTGGCGGGTGTAGTCGGCAAGGGCCGGCCGGTGTTTCTAAAGATGCCCTATCACGGCCCGGAGGCGATGCAGCAATTGGCCGGCTATGACCGGACCCTGCTGCCGGGTATTCTCGGCGGATCGTCCGGCACGACTTTTGACGCCTTTGCACAGCTAAGTGAAGCGAAAAGATACGGCGCCCGCGCGGCGCTTTATGGTCGGATGATCAACAACAGCGAGCATCAGCAGACTTTCATTCAGCACCTGCGGTGGATTGGCGACGGTGAACTGACCGATCCGGCCGAGGCGGTGCGGTCCTACCACGGCGCGTTGGAGAAGCGGGGCATCCGCCCCTACCGGTCGTTGTCCGATGATATGGTTGCAACCAAACGCGGACCGGCCTACCAGGCGTCGTCAACCTCCTCGCGCGTAAGCGCCGTCGTCCCCCCGGCGCCGAACACGGCAAAACACGCACAGGCAGGGCGGTCAACACCGGACTTTGCCGCCATGAACTCGGCTGAAAAGGTGCAGTGGAACCTCAAGCGGTGGAAAAGAGCGCTGGGGTGAGTGGGGCCTGGCACGTTTCATTGCTCGTCATTAAACCGTTGAGCTGTTTTTACCATGCTGATCGTTGAACGACAGGACAAGGTGCTTGAAATTCTGCGGCAGCGCAAGACCGCGCAGCTCGAGGAGTTGGCGCGTGAACTGGATGTCAGCCCGTCGACGATCAGGCGCGATCTCGAGCAACTGGAGGTTCGTGGCCTGATCGACCGCACCCGGGCCGGTGCCATTTTTCGCGACGCCAACGGCGGCGAATCGCACCTCGACGTTACCCGTCGCATGCAGGAACATGTCGAGCAGAAGCAGGTGATCGGCCGCGTCGCTGCCGAGTTGATCCAGCCGCAGATGACTGTCCTGCTCGACGGCGGTTCGACAGTTGTCTATACCGCTCAACAGATCACCGCTCGGCCCATTCAGGTGGTCACCAACAGTCTCGTGATCGCCAATCAGTTCGCCGAGGACGAGCAGGTCGAACTGTTGCTGCTAGGTGGCAGCCTCTATCCTCGCACCGGGGTGATGGTTGGCCCAATCACCACCGGGTGCCTTGCCGATCTTCATGCTGACATTGTCCTGTTCAGCCTTGCGGGTATCTACGACGATGATGCGTTCAACATCAACCTGCCCATGGCGCAGGTCGAACAGGTCATGATGCAGCAGGCGGCGCGTAGCGTGTTGCTGATGGACTCGGCCAAGTTCGGCCGAAAGAGCTTGGTCCGCGTCTGCGGCATCGACGACGTCGACCTGCTGATCAGTGATGATGCGATCGACTCCTCGTGGCGGCGGCGGTTGGGCGATCGCCTCACCGTGGCCACGTCATAACCGGTTTTAGCCACCCCGGGGTGGGATGCCTATCGGGGAAAAGACTCAAACGACACGAAATTGAAAGCTCCACTCATCGGGCGACCGATATCACTGCATGTGGGAGCCACGGATGGCCCGCGATTCCTTGACCCCGGAAGGGCCCACGACATGCGGTATTTCCTGATCGTTACCGGGTTGCTGACGATGAGTTGCATGCTGACCAGCGGGTGCGCAAAT
>CAUYYV010000265.1:0-5069 GCA_963577075.1 Phycisphaerae bacterium | reverse complement strand
AGCCAGCATGGCGTTGGCCGCGTACTTGACCATCTCCGCCGATCGGATGTCCATGATGAAAATCGGGTTGCCTTGGCGTACGAACGGATCGTACAGGTCACGAAGTCGATCGCCAGTGCCCTTGTCATTGACACCGATCACCACGCGGTCAGGCTTGTTGAAGTCTGCGATGGCGGCGCCTTCCTTGAGAAACTCCGGGTTCGACGCCATGCGATATGGTTTGCTGGTATGACGCGCGATCTCATCATTGATCCGGGCGTTGGTGGCGACAGGCACAGTAGACTTGATGACGACGATCTTGGCGCGGCGGTCATTCGGTTCGCCACCCGTGGCTCCGGGGGCGCACTCCATGGCTTGTCCCAAGTCGGCGGCGGCGGCCAGCACGTAGCGTAGGTCGGCTCGACCCTGCGTGTCGCTGGGCGTGCCCACGCAGATAAACACTACCTCGGCGCCCTGGTAGGCGACCTGCTTATCGGTTGTGAAATGCAACCGTCCGGCCCGGATGTTGCGCAGGATCAACTCGTCGAGACCGGGTTCGTAGATCGGCGAGGTGCCCCGCTCGAGCTTGTCTATCTTGGTTTGATCGATGTCGAGGCAGGTTACGTCATTGCCCGTATTGGCAAAGCACGTGCCCGTCACCAGCCCGACATAGCCGCTGCCCACGACAGTGATACGCATGGTTCAAGTCCCGATAAATCCGATTTCGCAGATCAGTACAGCCTGCCCCCAAACTTTCGTCGGCTAATTGATGGTGCAAGTGAAACGGCTGTTCGACCGGATTGACTACCAGCCGAGATGGATCGCACCGACCAATTGGCCGACCCCGAGCATGACCGGCACGCTCGTCATGGCCACGGCGGTCAAAGCCAGGCTCTTGCCAGTCGTCGACCGCCGGCGCCCGATCTCCTCACAGCAGATGATCACCAGGGTGACCAGCGAAAACTTGTACAGGATCAGCCCCCACATATCCCACCGCAAAATCACCAGGGCGGCCAGGTAATTCATCTCGGAACCGCCCATCGCAAGCACGCAACAGGTGACCATCACGTCCATTGCCGAGGCGAGCACGAACCATGCGTATGCGTTGGGATAAAGCATCGCCGACTGGCCTGTGAGCCTTTCGGATATCGGCTGCGCCGTGATGATTCTATCTTGCCACATCTCTGTGGAATACTAGGCCGGCAGCGGCCGTCTTTCTACCGCTGAGGCTGGCTAAACAACTTTAATTCTTGCCACAATGGCGTCTGGCAGCGCCGTGGTCGCCCCCGGGACGGAAGCCATGTACGCGCCGACTTCATTGGCCAGGTCAGCGACGGCCTGCATTGGCAAGCGCAGCACCAAGGCGACCAGGATCGCCGCCGCGCACCCGTCACCGGCGCCCACGCTGTCGGCTCCGGCGCTCGGCGTCACCGACGCCGCAGCGCCCTCGTACCGCGTCGTGGGCGTGTACAGCACCGTGCCCCCCTTGCCGCGTGTCACGACCACCATGCCAAGATCAAACCGCTTGAGCAACGCACCGGCCCGGTCGTCGACGGATGCCTGCGCCATCCCCAGCACTTGGCAGAGCACGTCCAATTCCTCAAGGTTCAGCTTCACAACGGTTGCCAGTTCGCAACCGGTCGCCAGCGTGCCCCGATCGTAATAGTGCTGGCGCAGGGTAAGATCGAATAAGCGGATCGCCTGCTTCGCTTCGGCCAGAAACCGCTGGATCACGCTGCGTGCCTGGCCGTGTCGCTGCGACAGGCTCGAGAAGCAGACCGCGTTGCACTGTCGGGCCAGATCGTTCAGGTCGCCGTCCCACTGCAGCCAGTCCCATGCGACGTCTTCGACGATCTGGTAATCCGGCTGGCCCTGCTCGTCGAGCCTGACGTACACCTGCCCGGTCGCGTGGTCCGGGTCGGCCTGGATGTAATCGCCGGCCATGCCGCGTTCGGCGAGTTCCTGCCGCATACGTTCACCCAGCGCGTCCTGCCCCACCCGGCTGACCACGACGCCACGACCGCTCCGCGCCGACGCCAGCTGATGCGCATGCACCGCCACATTCAACGGCGCCCCGCCCAGCACCTGCTGATCGGGAAACACGTCGAACAGGGCCTCACCCAGGCCCACCACGGTAAATGAAGTCGACATGTTCACAGATTACCATACGGTGCCAGATTGGATGACAAAGACGTCCGCGTAGCTCAATATTGGATAGAGCGTCGGCCTCCGGAGCCGTCAATCCACTTTCACAACATCCTTGGTAACAATCACTTACAACGGGTCGATTGCACCTGCCAGCAGTATCCCCAGCAGTCAGACGAAAAATCGCCCACCAACCTCGACGTGCAAGCCGTGATCGAAGCGTGGCCCGATCTGCCGGCGGCGGTCCGAGCGGGCATCATGGCGATGGCCAAGGTGGTGCGATGCGTGTTGCGTGGCCTTCGACCTGTTCGCGGTGTGCGTGTACGTGCTGGTGGCGATCATCGCCAAAACGCAGGTCATCGCCCGAAATCCCAGCGAAATCCTGCAAATCCTCGGAATCATGCTTTTCAAGAAAGCGCCTGTCAATCAAGCACTTACAGCAAAATGCGAAAGCGCTCTGGAGAGCGACGATCGTAACCAATTTTATTGCTATTTTTTGACTTCTAAGTCGGATAATAGTGTTTTCTCATTACATTTCGCGATTTGCCGGTATAATAAAAACGGTGTGCGGTGTCGCGATTGAGCACAACGATCGCGGCTAAAGCAAACGCGCGTGGAGCACTTCTCGGGACAGCAGGAGGCGAGAAAATCTGGCACGGGTGAAACAATCTGATATAGCGGGCAAAGGGAGAACGTCGAACACGGCCCCAGCGGCTGACTTGCAACCGACGCAGGCAGCGCGTGACGGCTTGCTATCAATCTGGAGGTGTGAATGAACCATACGAGTTAATGCGCTGATGAAATCCGCCGGGTGTGTAGCCCGCGGCTTGGTTCCTGTGGCATCGCAAAAGGAGAAACTTACGATGCGAACGATGATGAAACTGTTTGTGATGATGTTGGTGGTGGCTGTGGTGGCGCCGTCGGCGCGGGCGGCGTTTAACGCCGGCGACGTGCGCATCTGGGTGTATGACAGTCGGGACACGGGGGCCGGTCGCACGGCGATCTACCGCAGCAACGCCTGGCCCGTCGGCGGTGGGACCACGATGCAGACCAACACGTTGATCGACAAGGCCCCGGGCATCCTCGACCCGGGCGGCATGACCATTTTCGGCCAACACGTGTACATGACGACCAAGACGGGCAACAACCAAATCCGCCGGTACGACCTGGACGGCAAGATCGCGCCGTTGGGATTGACCGTGCTCGTGAACGGCGATCTATCCAATGAGGCCGGCGGCTTCGCCGGCATCGCCGTCAACGGCCAGGCAGGCTCGGTGGGCATTTACGTCTCCGACCAGTGCCCGAGCTGCCCCAATGACCCCGCGGGCGAGATCAGGCGGTACAACCTCGACGGCAGCTTCAATAGCATGTTCCATGAGATTGCCAACCCGCGCACGGGGGGACCGTTTGGTTCTAACCCTGTAGACAAGAACGCGGGGTCGATGACGTGGCACAACGGCCGGCTCTACGTCGAAAGCACGAACTCCAACGGCTCCTGGGGCAGAATCAGCGTGTTTGAGTCGGACGGCACCTTTCTGGGTAATCTTCCGGGCGCTGGTCTCCAGAGTCCCAATACTGGCGGCCGACTCGCGATCCGCGGCGACGGCACGCTCTTCGCCATGGACAGGGGTGCGATACGCACCGTGCGGTCGTGGAAACTCGGCACGGCGTCCGACCTGTCCGATTACGTCGACCAGGGCGCATTCGGCGAAGCGAACGGTGGCGACACCCTCCTGATGCAGGGCATGTCAGACCTCGACATCGACCCGCGCACCGGGGCGCTGATCGTGCTGGCGCGGGACGGCGGGGACAACACGTTCCAGCAGTTCGGCTCGCTGACGGGCGACTTTATTCAGGAGATCGCCCGCTGGACCGGCGACGGCGCCAACAGGATGGTGATCATACCCGAGCCTGCGACGCTGGGACTGATCGCGGTCGGCGGCATGATGATCCTGCGTCGTCGTCGCAGGGCGTAAGCCTGATTCGCTTGTCAACACCGGCCGTCGCACGGGCGCGGGCCGATCTGAACCACCGGCCGACCCGCCGCGCCCAAGCGCGCACGGGTCGGCCGGTTTTTGCTTTCTCGTACGCCGATTCGCCGCCTGGCGCCAGTGGGTGCTAAGATCTACCTGTGGGGCCGGACCCGCGGGCGGCCCAAAGCAACGTCCGTCGTGCCATGGGGCCATCAAGGAGTCGCGTCATGACGACACGCAAAGCGCTCGCGCAATCGCTCACCTGTGTGGTGATGATGATCCTCGGAGCGGTGATCGCCACGGCGGCGCCGATCGCGCGCCCGGGCGCCCGGGACACTGGGCCGGTCAGCAGTCTGGCCGGGGTCAAGCGTGTGCGGCTTATGGTGCAACCGGTGCCCCCCGCGATTGCCAAGGCCGGGTTCACCGTCGAGGCCCTGTTGGAGCAGTGGAGCAAAAAGCTCAAGGACGCCGGCTTCGAGATGGCCAAGCCCAGCGACGACACGCCCATCATCGAGCTGTTTATCAGCACGGCCGCCGACAAGGATGTGCCCGACGCCATCGCGGTGGGCGTGAAGCTGACGGTCATGCAGACGGCGCACATCGAAAGGCTCGAGGCGGACCTGATGCTGCCGACCTACACGCACATCCCCGTCGGCATCGTGCCCAATAACAAGGTCAAGGAACAAACGCAGGAGGCGCTCGATTTCGTGATGGAAATGTTCATCCGCAGCGTCCGGCTTGCCGATGGAGATCTCTCCTGAAGCTGTGGATAACCGCCTATTTCTGGCACGCTGACACCGATGGCGCTACAAGGGTTTGATCACGCCCAACCCTCAGGAGCCCGCCGCGATGGAACGAAGCAGTAGACGAATGAGCGGGCCGGCCCGCATTTCACCGCCATGACAGAGTTGACCTGGTTTGAGCCCGCGGCCTCGGCGCTGCTGCTGGCGGCGGCAGGCGTGGCGATGGTGA
>CAUYYV010000264.1:0-5108 GCA_963577075.1 Phycisphaerae bacterium | reverse complement strand
AACCCGGTCGATCTGGACACGACCGGTCTTTCATCTCGAGATGCGTCGCTGGCGATGGCCGTCTGCCGTACCTGCCTGCAACGGTGGATGACGGTCGAGCACGTTGTCGCGACACGGTTGCGCCGTCCGATCGACAAACTCGAACCCGCCCTGCGTGCGGTGCTGTTGTGCGCGGGCACCCAACTTCTGTTTTTCGACCGATTGCCCAGTCACGCGGTGGTGCACGAGGCCGTCGAGCAGGCCAAACACATGGTACGACCGGGCGCGGCGGGGCTGACCAACGCCGTACTGCGAGCCGTGGCGAAACTAAGGGTCGCCACGCACCGTAACGGCGATAGAAACCCGTCTGCAGACCGTATCCCGACTGAACATGGCTGTGTGCAGTTGAATCTTCCGATCCTGCCGTCACCCCAAGACACGGTCGCGTATCTGTCGATCGCCACCAGCCATCCCCAGAGACTGGTCAGTCGATGGATCGAGCGTTTCGGTCGTGATCAGAGCACGACCTTTTGCCTGCATAACATCAAGACGCCGCCCATTTTTGTCGGCTCAGAGTGCCGCCTCAAGCCGTGGCAGGGCACGCACGCTGAACTGCTCGATTATTTGGCCGCCGACCCGCTGCGTCGCGTGCAGGACCCGTCGGCGGCCGTGGCCGTGGCTGCAACCGCTGGGCTGCGGCCTGCCAGGATTATTGACTATTGTGCCGGGCGGGGCACCAAGACGCGACAGTTGCTCGCCACCCATCGTGGGGCACAGGTGTTTGCAACTGACGCCAACTCAAAGCGACTTGACCTGCTCGAACGCGACCTGTCGCAGTTGTCCACACTGGAGGTCTGCGCGGCAACCCGGTGCCCCGGCGATGCCGACCTGCTCATGCTGGATGTGCCTTGTTCGAACACCGGTGTCCTGGCGCGCCGACCCGAGGCACGCTATCGATTCACCGGCGCATCGCTGGGCGAACTGGTCGAGCTTCAACGCCACATCGCCGAGCAGGCCATGCCCCTGCTGCGGCCCAACGGCCATCTGCTCTACAGCACGTGCAGTATCGAACAGCAAGAAAACCAGGATCAAGTTTCCTGGCTCGCCAGCCGCTTCGGTTTCGAGACAGTTGACACGCAGGCGACGATGCCAGGCGGAACTGAACTCGACTATCACGATGGTGGTTTTTTCGCGTTGATGCGCCGGCCCAAGAAGAGTTGATCAACTTGTGAGTTGCGAGGGCTTGGCATACGGCTCGCGTCGTTGATCAACAAGGGCGGCGAGCAAAGCCTGGCGGCGGTAGGGTACCATGTGTTCGAGCACGGTCGAAAACTGCTGAAACGTCTGGCGCATAAAGCGAATACGGGTCGTACCCGCCGCGTGCAGCAACGGCCCGTTCTGACGGGCCACTTGCCAGATCAATGCCACGCACATCGTCCGCAGGCGCAGGCGCCGAAGGTTGCGGCGGATGAAATTAAAGTCGGCGTACAGCAGCGTCAACCGTTCGCGGGTAAACGCCAGATGCGCCTGCTTTTCCCGTCGCACGATCTCGCAGACGCCACGAACCGTCGGCCCGGTGCCGATGGCATCGATGGCCCGCAGCACGGCCAGGTCCACCAGGTCGTCCAGAAGCTGCACGGACATCTCGAACCTTGCCCCCAGAAGGCGAAATCGCCACCGTAAAATGCGACGGCCCAATGAATTGCACGCCGGCAACTGCTGGGATGGCGAGGCGGCGAGACAACCGATCAACTGCTGGTACAGGTGTCGGTGATGCCCCCGCTCCTTAACCCACAGCCGCACCGCCTGAATATAGGCCGGATCCTGAGCGTGGCCGTGGATTGCGTGGGCGATCATACAAGGCCCAAAATCCTCGCCACGGCCTAGGCGCCCACGCAGCCACCGTGCCAACGGCGGACCCAGAACGGTCGGCAACTGCGCGCCGCCCTGCCATGGCACCGGCGGACGGTCGTGTCGGCTGTAGAGGAAATGGCCCAGCCAGAAGCGGCTTCGGCTCCATTCGGCCTTGTCCATGAACTCACCATTATCTCTACACGAATAATACCCGCGGTTTCATCGACCGGTTTGTCCGGGTTGCGTTACAATGACGGGTTCTGCCGATGAGCGGTGCCCGTGCCGGTCGGCTATGATTATCCGCAGCGCCAAGGAGCCATTCTATGGCCGTTCGCATGGAATTATCGCGCATCCTGATTCGTGAGAACTCGAATCTGCACATTATCGAGTTGCGCGAGGCCGACGGGGACCGTAAATTTCCGATCCAGATCGGTATTTTCGAGGCCGCCGCCATCGAGCGACGGCTCTCGGGCCGAACGATCGAACGGCCCCAGACGCACGAATTGATGACCAGCATCATCGAGCAACTTGGCGGAAAAATAGAGATGGTCATGGTCAGTGACCTGGTGCAGACCGAAACAGGCGGCACCTTCATGGCCAGGCTGCACATCCGCCAGAATGGCGACCTCGTGGATGTCGATTCCCGACCCAGCGACGCGATTGCCCTGGGCATCGCTACCAACGTGCCCATCTACGTCGAGGAACGGGTCCTCGCAAAAGTCAATGCCGACTAATAACCCCTTGTCCCCCACATGGCTGCCAGGCGGTTTGACAGGCGGAATGGACACCATACACTACCTGACTCCGCCCAATGAGGGCAGAGGTTGTATTTAGAGGTTAGCCAATGGCGACCAGCAGTATTCGGATTCGCATGGAATCGTATGACCACCAGGCGCTCGACGCCTCGGCGCGCGAGATCGTGGATCACGCCAAGCGGACCAACGCCACGGTTGCCGGGCCGATCCCACTGCCCACAAGGATTGAACGCTACACCGTGCTGCGTGGCCCGCACATTGACAAAAAGAGCCGTGAACAGTTCGAGATCCGCACTTACAAGCGGATCATCGACATCAACGACCCCAACGCCCGGACGGTGGAGGCACTTAACAGACTGGCCGTGCCCGCAGGCGTATTTGTGAAGATCAAGGCGTAGTCTTGAGAATTGAGAATAAAGACCTCGACGGCCGAACGTCGAGGCAAGAGTAATCAAGCAGGGCAGTGGTCCTCTGGTCTTAGACTGACCACGATCCGCCGAAAAGCGCTCTGGGAGGTTTAGCCGATGCCCGTCACACTTATTGGTCGCAAAATTGGTATGACCCGCCTCAACGTGACGCGGAGGAAGTTGTACGGCAAGAGCAAGCTCAAAAGCTACGACGTGACCATCCACCCGGAGCAACTCGAAAAAATTGAGGCCGGCCAGGAGGAAAAACTTGAAGTGACCGTCATGAACGATCCGGTCACCCTGATCGAAGCGGGCCCGTGCTACATCAGCCAGATCAAGACGAGCAAGGATGATGGTTACGACGCCGTGCAACTGGGGTTTGAGGATGTCAAGGCCCGCAACAGCACGATGCCGCTGATCGGTCACGACGCCGCCGCCGGATTAAGCCCCAAGCGGGTGCGACGCGAGGCCCCGCTTGGCGATGATCAGGTCGGTCAATATGAACTGGGCCAGTCGCTGACCGTCGAGTTGTTTGAGGGCGTCCGGTTTGTCGATGTGATGGCGACGAGCAAGGGCCGAGGCTTTGCCGGCGGCATGAAGCGATGGGGCTTCAAGGGCCAGCCCGCCAGCCACGGCACCGAGCGCAAGCACCGCTCACCCGGGTCCATCGGCGGACACTCCTCGAACGCCGGCACGGGTAAGCCCAAGCGGGGCCAACACAAGGCCGGCCAGTTCGGCAACAAGCGGATCACCGAACGGAGTCTGCAACTGGTCGGCGTGGACAAGAAAAGGAATCTGCTCATGGTCAAGGGTCCGGTGCCGGGCCCCAACCAAGGGCTTGTTATCGTACGGGAGGCTGTCCGGCTCTCAAAGAGCAAGGCTAAGTATGCTGAGGCATCGTAAGTCCCGGCGGCCACAACGCCGCCGGTGAAACAGGGGATACTGCGACGCCGCCACAACCCGCTAAGCAGCCGAGTCGCCGGGTTAGCCACAACGGCTCATGACCGACACCTGCCCGGCGGCGAACAAGATGCCGTCGCCTCGATAAGGCGGCCGCAGGTAACGCTAATGATTGAAATACCCGTCCATAACAGCGAGGGCCAACAGGTCGATGCCCTCCAGATTGACGAGCAGGCGCTCGGCGGAGAAGTCCACCCGGTACTGCTCAAGCAGGCATACGTGCGTTTTGCCGCTAATCGCCGCCAAGACAACGCCCATACCCGAAGTCGTGGCGAGGTCAAATCGTCCGGCCGTAAGCTCTACCGCCAGAAGGGCACAGGCAATGCCCGGCACGGACCCGCCGGCGTGAACCTGATGCGCGGCGGCGGCCATACCTTTGCCAAGCGATCGCGGTCGTGGCGACAACGCATGCCCGTGACGATGAGGAGGTTGGCCAATCGAAATGCGCTGCTGGCCAAAGCCATCGACGGCGAGATCAAGCTCGTCGATAAGTTCAAGTTTGACAAGGCCTCGTCCAAGCAATTTTCCGCGATCCTGCAAAACCTCGAAATCAACCGATCCTGCCTGCTCGCACTCGAAGACACCCGCGGCCACGAAGCACGATCGGTCGCCAACGTCGAGCACGTCAGCCTCACCCGAATTGACCAACTTAACGCCTACGACCTGCTCAACCACCGCTATCTCATGGTTGAGAAGCAGGCGTTGGTCCAATGGCTTTCGCGTAGCGACCGGCCGGGCGATGGCGGCACGGGGGCCTCATCGTGAAAGACCCGACACAGATCATCAAGCGACCGCTGATCACGGAAAAGTGCACGTGGGAGAGTGAGGCCCGCAATCGCTACAGTTTCGTCGTACACAGCAAGGCCAACAAGAAGCAGATCGGCGCCGCCATTGCCGCGATCTACGAGGTACGCGTCGAGTCGGTGGCAACCCAAATACGCAAGGGCAAGTATCGCCGGACACGATTCGGACCGGCCAAGACCAAGGACTGGAAAAAAGCAACGGTGCTGCTGCACCCGGACGACAAGATTGATCTTTTTTGAGGTATTCACCCCGGCCAACTTGGCCGGGCCCGACCGCTCAGGGGTCGGGATTGACGGGATAAACCATGGCCATCCGCGTTTACAAGAGGACGACCGCCGGGCGACGAAAC
>CAUYYV010000263.1:0-5135 GCA_963577075.1 Phycisphaerae bacterium | reverse complement strand
GATGATCCTAAAGGAGCCGACGCCGCGAGTACTGGGTGATTTTACGAAAGTATTCGCCGAGCGATCCTGGCACAATCTGCCGTATTACCGGCCGATTCCGCGGTTGACGTACCAGATCCAGAAGTATTTTCACGGCGACAACCCGGCTCCGTACCACCTGTTCAACGTGCTGGAGATTGCGGTCGGCGCGGTGTTCTTTTATCTGCTGTTGCGCTTGCCCGTGTTTGCGGTCGCGGCGGTGCCCGCGTTGCTGGGCGCGGCGTTGTTCGCGCTGCACCCGATCGCGTCTTCGTGCGTCTACCCGATCAACTCGGGGCGCGACGCGATGACGCCGACGATCTTTCTTCTGCCGGCGATGTACGCGTTTCTGCGCGCGGGATGGAGGTGGCAGGCGCTGGCGGTCGTATTGTTCGCCTGCTCGTTGTTCTCGAAAGAGCAGGCAGCGGTGATCCCGGGAATGTTTTTTATGGCAGACCTTCTGGGACTATCACCCGGCGCGCCGGGCCGACGCATGGGCCGCTGGATCGTGCGCTATGCGCCGTTTGTCTTGGTTTACATCATGTACTTTATGATCCGCCGATCGATCTTCGGCGCAGCGGTGGGTGACACCGAGATCGTCGTGCTCGAGCACCCGGCAGGGCCGGTGTATTCGCTGCTCTATAATCTTCAGACAGCGGTTGTTCCATTTATTGATCTGCGCTATGAGCCTCGCGTTCATGTCTGGTGGTCGCCGTTGCACCTGCTGGTGACAGTGATCGTGGTGGCCGCGCTGGCGTTGGCCGCCTGGCGGTGGCGCGGCGGTCTTGCGGGGCGGGGCAGGGCGATGCTCTTTTGGGCGGGCTGGTATTGCCTGGCGCTGATGCCGACGGCGAATATTCTCTACCAGGAGGCGCAATTCACTGAAAGGTCAGGGGTTATGACATTGCCCGCCGTGCTGGGCGTCGTCGCCGCGGTGGTGTCCGCGGTTTGGAAGCAACCCACGCCCCGCCGGGTCGTGGCGGCAGTGGGAATCGGCCTTGTTCTGGCCTGCGCCGTGATCAGCGTTCATCGTGCCCGATTCTTTGCCGACAACACCGTGTTTGCCGAGCAATGGCTGCGCACGGACAGCCGGTCGGCGCACGTGCAATTCAACGTCGGTGACCTTTATGCGTTCGTTGATCAGTTCGACGATGCGGTTCGCCATTACGGGCGCGGCATTGAGATACGGCCGGACCACGCCGCCGGGTTTTGCAAGTTGGGCGCGGCGCTGGAAAAAGTTGACAGAACAGATGATGCTGTCGCGGCGTACCGGCAAGCCCTCAAGCTCGATATGAATCTTTTCGAGGCCCATCATTCACTTGCCAACATCCTGCAGACGCGCGGTGACCTGGCCGAGGCGATCAGGCACTACGACGAGGCTTTGCGGATCAAACCAAACGCGCCCACCCACTACAACCTCGCCACGGCGCTGAATCGGTCCGGACGGGTCGGCGAGGCGCTGCTGCATTTCGACAAGGCGTTGGACCATCAGCCCGATCTTATCAATGCGCTGATCGACATGAGTTGGACGCTCTCTACGCACCCCGACGGTTTAGTGCGCGATGCGCCTCGCGCTGTTGAGTTGGCCGAACGGGCGGTGCGGCGGACAGAACGGAGAGATCCTGTCGCGCTCGACACACTGGCGGCGGCGTACGCCGGGGCCGGCCGGTTCGACGACGCCGTCGCGACCGTCAAGGCGGCACTGCGATCCTCCCCGCAGTCCGAGGCAAGTCCGCTGGGCGCCGAGATCGTCAAGCGCCTTCGCCTTTACGAGCAGCGCAAGCCTTATCACCAATCAACGGGTGACACCGTGGTAATAAACTGATCGCATTGAGGCGTACGGGATTCAGCCATCATCGGCGTGACGAGCCTCTTGCAGCAATGACAGCTTGGGATTTCCACTGGCGCGTTTCTGGCGGTCGTATGTTACGACACGCTGCTCGAAATCGACACGGCTCCGCAGGCCGATGATAAACGAGTTGTTCGATTCTCTTTACGAACTCGTTGGCGGTTGACCGGTCGAGCAGGGCGAACACGCCCGTGTTCATGGTGATGGGGAAATCACTGATCCATCCGAACGCCTTGTGAAACAGGTCGAATCCGAGCCTGCGCAGCCCGTGTTCCTTCATAACGAACGTCGGTGGGTTGCGTCGCCGATACAGGGGATGTGACTATAATCAATCGACGCGGTAGCGGCGGGGACAGCACATGGCAGGTCATTTGCCGGAGCATTTGGCTCGTTTGCACGTTATCTGGTTCATTGGGATCAAGGGTTTGGCGTCGATGGCTACCACGCCTCACACGGCTGGCGGGCAGCGGGGCCGATTCGTGGCAATGGCGTTGGTTGGCGGGGATCGCGCTCGTGGGCCTGACACTTGTCGTCTATGCCCCGGCGATGCGGGGTGCGTTCGTATGGGATGACAACTGGACGGTCACCAATCAGCCGTTGGTTCAGGATCCGAACGGACTGTCTGACATCTGGTTCACGACGCGATTGCCCACCTATTACCCGCTGACGTTTACAACTCTATGGCTGCAATGGCAATGGTGGGACGCAGACCCTGTTCCGTACCACGTGGTTAACGTGGTGCTGCACGCGCTGGCTGCCGTGGTGATCTGGAAGGTGTTGCGGCGCTTGGCAGTGCCGGGCGCGTATGTCGCGGCGGCGATCTTTGCCGTCCACCCGGTGGCCGCGTCATCGGTCACCATGATCAACGAGCGCAAGAATGTCCTGTCGCTGGTGCTGCTCGCCGTATCGTTATGGTGTTACCTGTCGTTTGAGGACAAGAGGCGGTTGCGCATGTACATGGCTGCTCTATGCGCCTTTTTGCTGGCGCTGCTGGCCAAGACATCAGTCGTGATGATGCCGTTTGCTCTCCTGCTGATTGCCTGGTGGCGGCGCGGGCGCATCACGGGCATTGACCTGCGACGATCGGCCCCATTTTTTGTGCTATCTCTGGTATTGGGGCTGGTGACCATGTTTTTTGAGCGGTACAACGTCATGGGGGTCGAGGCGGGCGGCCCTCGGCCCGAGGGAAGCTTGTCCCGACTGGCGGGTTCCGCCTGGTGTTTATGGTTTTATTTTTACAAGGCGATGCTGCCGACCGGGCTGTCGCTGATCTACCCGCGTTGGGACGTGGATCCTTATCGGGTATTGTCCTGGGCGCCTCTTTTTCTTCTGGTCTTTATTGCAATCGCGGCCTGGAGATGTCGCCGCCGGCGTCCATGGGGGCGACCCGTTCTTTTTGCCGGCGGAGTCTTTATCGTGATGCTGATTCCCGTGCTGGGATTCTTAGATATCAATTTCTTCAAGTACTCACTGGTGACGGATCATTTCCAATATGTAGTGCTGATTGCACCGATCGCTCTGGTTGTTGCATGGGCAGCGCGCTTGGCGGCTTGCTCGGTGACCGCCAGATGGTTTGCGGCCGGGCTTGGTGCCGCCGTGGTGATCGCCTTGTCATGCCTGACCTGGATCGAGGCGGGCATCTATGCCGCACCGCCTGGTCTCTGGGCGCATGTCGTGCGCGCCAATCCCCAAGCTTGGGTGGCTCATTTCAACCTGGGAAGAACATTGCTTCTCGGAGGAGATGCAGCCGCTGCCGTCGGGTGCTTTCGTAAAGCGGTGGCCATCAAATCAGACTACGTGCAGGCGCATAACAACTGCGGCCTGGCGTTGCAGGCAATGGGCAAACCGTATGAGGCGATCGAGAGCTATCGACTGGCTGTGAAATACGAGCCGAAGTACGCCGACGCACACGTCAACTGGGGCAGCGCGCTGTACGATCTGCAACGATATGACGAGGCGATTGAGCAATACAAGGCGGCGGTCGAAATCGTCTCGGACTTGGCCCAGGCATACGTCAACTGGGGCGCTGCGCTGACAGTTTTGGACCGGCGGGACGAGGCGATGACGCAATACCGCAAAGCGCTCGATTTCGCGCCGGACCATGTCGACGCGAACTTCAATCTCGGCGTGGCGTTGCGGATGGCGGGACAGCACGAGCAAGCGATGGCGTGCTTTGACCGGGTATTGCGCCAAAGGCCCGGAGACATCGATGCACTTCAGAATCTGGCGGAGGCCTGCGCGTCGGCGGGCCAATTTGATCGTGCGGTGCAGGTCGCCGGGATAGCGCTGCGCGTAGCGAAACACCTGGGTCGTGGCGACTTGGTCGGGGCGATCGCCACGCAGATACAACGCTATCAATCGGGGAGATCATCCGGCGGCGTTGATCCGACCGGCGAGAGGCGATGATGAATGAGTTGTTCGATTCTCTTTACGATTGCCGGTGCCTGTGGTCCTGCTGGCGGTGGTCGAGATGGCGGGCTGACACATCGCTTTTTATCACTGCGAGGTGGCCACGCAGAATATCCTCGATTCCAAGGCCTATTCCACTCTTGGCGCGATTAAAAATGGTTATGGGAAACGTCCGCTGGTTGATCCATCGATTCTTGGGTGGTGGAGTTGGGCCCGCCAGCGATACGATATAATCTTCATCATGAGTGCATCTGGTCATGTAGGGCGTCCGGTAACGCCCCAATTTCGCCTCCGTTGCGCGACGAAGATCGAGCTATGTGTCGCGACGTTGATGCTGGCGCTGTGGTGCTGGTCGATCGCGTGCGATGGCGCGTCAGGCATGGTGGCACGGCAGGCCTATATCGGCCCCGGCGCCGGCATCGCGGTGCTTGGCTCGTTCTTTGTCGTGCTGTTGGCGCTGTTGTCGGCGATCACGACGATGCTGACCTGGCCGATCCGCCGAATCTGGCGTGCGATCCGTAGTCGCAAGGCGAATCTGAGGGCGCGGGTCAAGCGTGTCGTGATCATCGGACTGGACGGGCTCGAACCGACCCTGACCGAGCGGTTCATGGACCAGGGGCTGCTGCCGAACCTGGCGTCATTGCGCGATCGGGGCAGCTACATGAAACTTGGCACCACCTGTCCACCGCTGTCGCCGGTGGCGTGGTCGTCTTTCAGCACGGGCGTCAACCCCGGCAAGCACAACATCTTCGATTTCATCGACCGCAATCCGCGGGATTATCGCCCACGCATCTCATCGGTTCGCATTGAACCGGGCAGGCGGTCGCTGCGGATGGGCAAGTTCGTACTGCCATTGTCG
>CAUYYV010000262.1:0-5137 GCA_963577075.1 Phycisphaerae bacterium | reverse complement strand
CGGATTCGTCACCCATTAGGCACCCCCCGCGCTGGCGCGGCTCGGCAACGCCGCCACTTTCGATTCATAGAAGATGCTCAACAGGATTTCAGCCTGCATCTGGCCGTCTTTTTTCTTGTCCCTGATCAATTTCATCCTGGGCATTCGTGTAATCCGACGAAGCTTTTCCAGATCAATCAGGAAGCTGTAGAACCCGTCAAAGTTGCCCACAATGATCACCTTGATGGGTAGTTCCGCATATTGGTTGGCGATAACCGGCTTATCCGTGCGAATGCTCTTCAGCGTCAACTGGTGCCTCGCCGCCAGTTTCCAAACCTGGTGAAGGATGACCTCGACCTCGCGCTCGGCCGGCAGTTTCTGCTCGAACAACGCGATGACGTCGGAGAGCTTGTCGATCTCCTGGCCGAGATCGGAGATGCTGCGTGTCGCCTTTTCCAGCTGTGTGAGCTTCGACTGCTTCAATTGAATCTCATGACGAGCCGCCGCTATCTGCTCATTACGAGGGTTGAAGACCATGACGTAAGCTGCAACCGGCATGGCCATCAGCAACACGACAAAAATCAATTGACGTATGCAAAATCGCATCACTTTTACTCCCTGTTCCGCCCGCCGGTCGTGATCGGCCCCACCAATCCCGGGTCACGATCTCCCATCGGATTGGGCCTGCGAATTCTCGATACCTGCAACGGCTGGATCTTTTCCACGTCCACGTCATGGTTCAGTTTCATCTCCACCTGGAATTTGCGCAAAGGCAAATTCGAAATATTGACCTGCTCACTAAAAGACAGGTTGACATCAGTGAACAAGGGTGCCTTGCCGATTGCGTGCATGAACCGGGCAACATGGATGTCTGTCGGCGCGACTCCGACCAGGCGCAGGCTCACTTCCACCTGCGGATCAGGTGCGTCGAGACGATCGCCTGCCATGTCGCCCCCGCTCTTGGCCTGTTGCAACGTTGTTCGTGAGCTGGCAAGGGTGACATGCGTAACCTTTGTCTCCATCTCAAGCTCAAGGAGGCTCAGGTGAACGGGCATGTGATTGATCAATTCCGACAGGATAAGCGTGCGAGGTACGGGCTCAATCAGCTTCGCCGTAATGCGGACTTTGCGCAACATGTCGGCTTTGCGCTGGTGAAGCTGTTCAAGCTGCACGATACGCTTGGCGGCATCCTGGTATTTCGTGCTGATGGCCTGACGCTGATGTTGAACCTCGGTGCGTTGCTGATTCGTAACAAAACAGGCACCGATGATCACCACGAGCACGACCGCAAAGAGGCTCAGGCAAATCATATTCGCGCGCAACTCGATACGCTTCTCAAGATAATCTTCGGGCAGGAAGCTCATCTTGTCCATGGTTCATCTTCGCTCAAGGCGTTGTTACGGCTAGAGGTTGGTTTCACCGAGGCACAAGCCCATCGGTACCGCCCACCCGGGTTGCGGTCTGCGCAGATCGATGCCAGGCGGCTTCTTGCTGCCGCGCACCAGTCGTGCCAACGGATCACCGAGTTGTGCGCCCAGCCTCAGCAATTGAGCGATTTTCTGACACAACCAACGATGACATGACTCTCCGCCGAGAAAAACAATCTTGTCGACACCACGATCGGGAAACAGGCTCTGGTGATATCGAAGTGAGAGCGACAACTCGTCAACCAAGCACTCGAGCGTGTCGTCCGGCTTGAGCTCCGTGCAACTTGTTGGCAGCTGCGGCCGCCACTTCGTATCGGTGGCGACCGCGGTATCGAGCATCGCCACCCCGGCCGATCCACGCCCCGGCGTGGCTCCCGACACGCGATCCAAATCGTCTACTGGTGAAGCAAAGCCCGACTCCCTTGCGTCAGATACCGGCTTGGAATCAGCCTGGTCGATACGCGCCTCGCGAGCTTCGGAAAAATCCACATCATGAGACTTGGCATAATGACGTATCAGATGGTCGCCTGCGGCATGAATCGTCTTTGCAAAGACAACCTTGCTGCCATGTGCAATCACGAACTTCGTCGTGCCCGCGCCGATGTCGATCAATGCGGTCGTGAGTTGGTCGTCATGCTTGCGACGATATAAGTGAGCGAACGATTCCATGACTGCCAATGGCTCGCATTGCATGCCCACGACCTCCAGCTTCGCCTGGCGAGCGATACCGACGTATTGCATGACCACATCACGCCGGGCGGCGATGCACAGGATCTCCTGCTTCTGACCTCTGCCCGGCGTATCGACCGAAAGGGACCGAATGACCATGCGCGACGGGTCCACGTTCAGGCGCCGGCGAAGCTGGTCGGCCACCTGTCCGTCGATGTCCGGATGCTCGGCGGTTGAGATCTGCAGGTTCTGCACAATCGTGTGCAAGGCGGGTATCGCGCAGACGACTCTTCGTCCGTGAAACTCCTGCTCACGTGTCAGTTTTCTCAGTGCTTCGGGCAGAAACGAAGCGCGAGCGACCGGATTCGTACGTGCCTCAGGCGGCACTGCCATCTTCGCTGCGGCGAAGAGCCGGGGCGGATCGCCGGGCACGACCTGTAACAACTTGATCGAGTCGACGCCGAAGTCGATCGCGATCGGCGAGAACCCCTTGCTGGGCCACGGCATAACCATTGCATGTGTCCGTCGCCTCCGGATTACCCGCGAGTCGGGGCCGGCACACCGAGTCCCCCACGCCCTGGATCAGTACCGATACTACCTGATCGTCCTTATCGGGATCGAGGTTTAGCGACGCCGGCAAAGACCCAACAGAGATTACCCAGCCAAGGCTGCACTGTGACATGGATATTTATCGGTCCCGGCGGGCAGACCGCGATGAACCAGAGGCAGGAGGCCGGTTATGAGTTTCCCCTCGCGCGGGCAGGCTTATCGCTGGCGTGCAGGCCTATCAACCCGCAAGGCACGCTACTTGTCCTGCTCGTATCGTAATACTTTTCGTTCTGGGGAACGGAATATATTAGCAGACCTGTTTTTCTCGGGCGTCTTATAATGCACGGCCCTGATTCATGCGGATTCAGCCGGCCTTCGCAAGGGCCCATTTATCGCATCACAGATTTCTCTCTAACCGCTACAGATACACCGGTTGTTAGAACCCCTCTGTGGCTACCCGTTCAGTGTGGTGGACCGACACCCGATCAGAACCAGAGACCAAGCAGCATACGCGCCGGATGAGCTATCAGTCGCTGATCGCCCGGCGTCAGGGTAAATCATCTGGATGGTTCGGCAGAGGCAGAGAAAGTGAATCAACCGCAGCACCTTAACAAACGCCCCCTTGCTGTTGTCGGCTTGTCGATGGCGGTGATTCTCGCGGTAGCCGCCGGCGCCGCCGGATGGCGTCTATACGCCGTCAAATACGCAGCAGTCTTAACAACACGTCACAAAGAACTGGCATCGCTGGCCACGGCCCTAGGCCACAGCATCGAAAATCAATTGGAGACCGGCACCCTCGCAGCCACGCAGCAACAGATCCTCCTCGTAACGACGCAGTTCAATCTCGGCAGGTGTCAAGTTTCACTTCCAGATGGCCGCGTCATCGCCGCGGCGGACGTATCCAGAATCACCGCGCAAAAACTACCCGAATCCTGGCCCGCCCGGACAATGCCCCCCGCACCGACGGTGACGGACCATACCTCGATCACACGGCGGGTGCCTCTGCGCATTGACGGCCGGGGCGAAGCCGTATTGGATATTGAAGCATCGGTGACCTACCAGTCCTCGCTGCTGTGGGAACCGTTGATGACCGGCGCGGCGATCTGGATCGTGACCGTCGTTTTGATGATCCTTCTGCTGCGAACGGTCGGGCAGGAGATCTCCAGGCTCTCCGTGGTGCACGAGGCGCTCTATGCGTTTGCCGGGGGCGAACGATCGTACCCGGCTCTGCGTGTCAGCGACGAATTCGGACCGGAGGCGAAGGCTTTTAATGAATTAATTAACGAAAACGAACAGTTGCACTGCAACAAAATTGCGAAGCACACAGGCGATTTACTCCACAGTCACCGCCAGGCCAAGGGCGAGTTGAACAGCGCCTGCGATGCGATGTGGCAGGGCTTGATCGTCGTCGACCAACAGATGCACACCAAGTACGTCAACGGGGCAGCCACCGTGCTGCTGGGGACCTCGCGCCAAGTCATTGTGGGCAAGGACATCGCCCAATTCATTACGTTCGAGAATGTGCAGAATGCAATCCGCTCCGCCATCGACGGGACCTCGCTGCAGCGGCGTACGTTCGAGGTCGAACGTAAGGATCAGAACCAGTCCGGCATGTTGCGCATCAGCGTGCGCCCGGTACGGCGCAACGATCCGGCCGCGGCGATCATCGTGATCGAGGACATCACGCAACTTCGCGTTGCCGAGGAGGCCCAACACGCATTTGTCGCCCAGGCAACCCACGAACTGCGCACGCCGCTGACCAATATACGGCTCTACCTTGAGAACCTCCTGGATGACAACGAAAACGACGCCGCAACGCGAACCAAGAGTCTCAACGTGATCAACGATGAAGCACAGCGGCTCGAGCGGATCGTCGGCGACATGCTTTCAGTCGCAGAGATCGAGGCTGGATCATTCCAGATAAACCGTGATGACGTGCCCCTCCAAGGTATGTTTGAGCAATTTGAGGCGGAATACCAGCAGCAGGCCCGCGAAGAAGGGGTAACTCTGCACTTTAATCTGCCCCCGAAGATGCCGGTCATCAACGGTGATCGTGACAAGATGTCGACAGCGATTCACAACCTGATCGGAAACGCCTTGAAGTATACGCCCAACGGCGGTCGCGTCGATGTCAATGTCGAAGTTGACGATCAACTGCTGACCGTCGCGGTCAAAGACACCGGCATCGGGATCGACGAATCCGACCTCGAGCGGATATTTGAGAAGTTTTATCGCGCCAACGACGACCGAATGGTCAATATCACGGGCTCGGGCCTGGGCCTGGCCCTGGCGCGTGAGGTGATCCGGCTGCACGGCGGCGATATTGAAGTCCATTCCCAGCACAACACCGGCAGCACCTTTACGCTTACGCTGCCGGTCCAGGCGGAGGCAGCCTAAAACCATGGAGATCGAAGAACAGCGTCAGGGCGCCGTGACGGTGGTCAGACCCATCGGTGCACTTAGCCAGGAGAACGCTCAACAGTTCACGAACCACGCCCAGGAGGTGCGGAGTA
>CAUYYV010000261.1:0-5199 GCA_963577075.1 Phycisphaerae bacterium | reverse complement strand
GGCGGACACCTCGGTAATTCGCATCATCGTCATGCCGAGAGCAACAGACATGATGACATCAACCTTCAAACGTACCTCTTACAACCGCAATTCGCATGGTTTTACACTCATTGAAATGCTGGTCGTCATTACGATCATCGCGCTGCTGATCGCAACGCTGCTGCCGGCGATCAAACGCGCCAAAGAGTCAGCCAAGATAGTGATGTGTCAAGCGCACCTGCGCCAGTGGATGGTTGCCACGCATTCTTATGTTGGTGATTTTACCGACACGATGCCCTATCCGGTCGTGGAGGATGGCGCCAATTGTTGGTGGGGAGTCTGGTACGACAAGGAGGACTGGCCCAGTGGCGGAGCGGTCACCACGGTGCGAAGATACGTGGGATACGTTGATTGGGATGAGGGTATTTCCTGCCCGTCACAACTGGTGACGGCCTATTCCAATTACCCTGGATACATGATGAACGGCAATGTCTCGACACGATGTTGGACCAATTACGATTACGGCGGCCCGCACCACAAACATGGACCTTGCGTAGCCAACGTTGAGGCTTCTGACAATGACTTCTTCACCAAGCATGCACGAATAACCAAACCCAGCAAGACGCCTTTTTATCATGATGCGGGCAGTCGCTTGTCCATTTATTACAGCCAGTACGGTGCGGACGAAAACGGCAACACGGCCGAAGACTACCAGTTGGGCGGTGGTTCGACGGGCCAGCCGGATTTTTTTGCTGAGCAGCACAGCGACATCAAGTTTCGCCATCGGGGCGTGGCCAACCTCGTGATGCTCGATGGACACGCGGATACGATGCGGGGCGAGTTTATTGGAGATATTGATTCGGTTTGGGGCACGATCTACGACGTACCGTTGAACCCCGACAATCTATATGCCGAGGGCAAGCCGTTCTTCTGGCATTTTCGGCGCAATCCCTATCGCCTGTATTGAATTCGTCCAACCGGCGCCAAGCCCGGCCACATCAAAGCGGCTGGCAGACTGATGCACGAGCAAATCAACATCAATTCCTTATCAAATGATGGGGAAGCCGCCTTGCACACCGCCGCAGGGGCGGCTCACCTGAGATGGGTGAGTTCCCACTCGCAAACGGTGCTGATCATCGAAAAAATCCGCGGCAACCATGCTGCCCCCGATCTTGACCGCGAACACATGTGCCAAGGCATGGCCCAACTGCTAGAGGAATCGGCATACTGATTCGAGGACATATCAGTCGACGGCTACTTTAATAACAGCCTTGGTGACTTCCACCGCCGCCCCGATTTTGGGCGCGACACCCGGCATGTGGGCATCGCGGGGGTAGAGGATGAAGAATGTGCCGGCCGTGGCGGCCACGAGATCGCCGTCAACGGATCCGAATAGGGCGTCGTTTTCCGGATCGTATTCGCCCGTGACCGTGATCTTTTCGACAGGGGCGTAGCCCATCAACTCGTGGCCGGCGGCGATGTATTGCACGTCCAGGTATTTGCGATGCGCTTCGTACTTGCGACCATCACCCGGCCTCGGCGTGTAACGCGACACCACGACGTAGATATCCTTGCCGCGAATCGGGTACTGGCCATTGTCCATCGACGTGATATCCACGTCGCTCAAATAACGCAGTGCAGTTTCTATTCGATCACCCAGCTTGTAGTACTGACCTACGTGATCGATCTGATCAACAATCATGTTCCGGGTCCGCCAAGGGCGCCGCCGTGCGTGGGAGGCGATTTAACGTTTGGTTGGCCAAGTTGCCTCCACCATTGTACCTTGTTGGCGGCAAACTTGTTGCATGGGCAGGAAACCGCCAGGAGCGACCATGAGTGAGGATCATCCCAATCTTTTTCGACACGTGATTGCGGCATTGGTCACCAACGAACCGGGCGTGCTGGCGCAGGTGGCCGGTATGTTCGCGGCGCGTGGGTTCAACATCGACAGCCTCGTCGTTGGACGCACGGAGAACCCCCAGCTTTCGCGCATGACGATCGTCGTCGTCGCCAATCACGCCACCCTCGAGCAGGTGCGCAAACAGCTTCAGAAGCTGGTGCCGGTGGTCAAGGTGGTCGATTACATGGACACGCCGTTCGTCGAGCGCGACCTGATGCTCGTGCAGGTCTCGACGGAAGGCAAGGGCCGCAAGCGGGGTGAGTTGATCGAGTTGGCCAACCTGTTTCGCGCCAAGGTCGTAGACGTAAGCCCCAACCGACTGCTGATCGAACTAAGTGGCACGGAAGACAAGGTCGAGGCGTTTATCCAGATGGTCGAGCCGTACGGCGTGCTCGAACTGGCGCGGACCGGCGTGATCGCGATGCCACGCGGCAACTCATCGGCACGCACAAAACCGGGCGGCGTCACGGCCGTCAAGCCCGCCGACAAGGACGACGACCGACCCGATGTTGATCCCTCGCAACTGCCCCCGGGCTGAGCACGAAAAGCGGGATGAACGCGATGCGCAAGATTCGCATCGGGCTGGCAACCCTCAAACATCCCAAGTCCGTCATGGACGGCGTCGAATGGATCGAGGCCATGCTGCGCCAGGCCAAGCGGCGCAAAGTGGCCCTGATTGTCGGGCTCGAGTGGGTGACTGACAACGGCCTGCAGAACCGCGCGGTCGTCATAGGTCGTAGCGGACGGATGCTGGGCCATCAAACGGAAAACCAGATCACGCCCGACACCGAGAGCAGAACATTACGTGCCCGACGGACAGCGAAAAGTTTTTCGCGTCGATGGTCTGAAGTTCGGCATCGTGATCTGCCATGAGGGCTGGCGTTACCCGGAGACGGTGCGCTGGGCCACCAAGCGCGGCGCCCAGGTCGTGTTTCAGCCGCAAATCACCGCCGGCGGCTTCCACGTGTTTCTCGACTGGAAGGGCACCCGAGGCACCGGATGCGCCAAGCGCAGCCGCCGATGGGGTGATTCGTGCTACGAGAAGATCATGGTGACTCGTGCCATGGAAAACGCCGTCTACTTCGCCAGCGTCACCAAGCTCGTACCCCAGCAGATCTCGCACACCAGCCTGGTCGATCGCAGGGGCCAGGTGATCGGCTTCACGCCGTACGGCAAGGAGGAGTTGCTCATGGCCGACATTGATCCGGCCGACGCGTCGCGTCGCTACATCAAACGGCTCAAGCCGCATCTGTACCCCGCCTGATCTGCCGTAAGCATGGGACTGCCAGGCGCGGCGCATAAGTCAGGCTCAACAATTGGTCGCAAGCCACCCGGCGCGATATCATCTGTTGCTCTTGTTATGGTTGTGATCCCTGCCTTGGAACCGCAAACCCTGAAATCACCACGTTGAACGGCAACCTCACCCTCGCCCACGTGACACACGAAGCGGTCGAACACCTCGGCGGTATCGGCACGGTGCTTGCCGGCTTGATGACCAGCCCGGTGTATCAACGCCACGTCAACCGCTCCATCCTCGTGGGGCCGACCCAGGCACGCCTGCACGCCGACGCCGAGGCCCGCCTCGGCGAGCACGGCAAGGTGCTGTACAGCTCGATCGACCAAATCGACCGCAAAAACCTCGCGTCGCGGTTTCGGCCTGTCGAGTGGGCGTTCAACGTGGCTATTGTGTACGGCAAGCGGACCTATTGCATCCCCGGCGACAACCGCGAGGGCGAAGCAGAGGTGCTGCTGATTGACGTGTTCCAGACAAACCCGGATCGGCTTAACGTCTTCAAGCTGCGCCTGTGGGAAACATTCGGGCTTGATTCCAGCCGATACGACAAGACATGGGATTACGAGGAATACGTTCGGCTGGCCGAGCCCGCGTATTACGCGTTGGTCGCGCTGCTTGACGACAATGAGTTACCCTGCGTGCTGTTCAGCCACGAGTTCATGGGTATGCCCACGGCGCTGCAGGCCATCCTCGACGGACAGGACCGGTTTACCACCGTGTTCCACGCACACGAATGCGCCACCGCGCGGCATCTGGTCGAGCACCACCAGGGCCACGACACGATGTTCTACAACGTGCTCGATCAAGCCCGCCCCCAAGGCCTTTACGCCACGGATGTATTTGGCGAACTCGACCACCTGCTGCGACACGCATTGATCCGCCGATCGCATCTGTGCGACGGCGTGATCGCGGTCGGCGATCGCACGCGCGACGAGCTTCGGTTTCTCGATCCGCACTTCGACCAGCAGCCGATCGATGTGGTCTACAACGGGTTGCCTGCAGGACCAGTGAACCTGCCGGGCAAACTGGCCAGCCGGCAGATGCTGCTTGATTATGCCCAAGCGCTCGTAGGCCAGGCGCCCGACTTGTTGTTAACGCACGTGACCAGGCCGGTGATCAGCAAGGGCCTGTGGCGCGACCTGAAAGTCTGCCACGCGCTTGATCGCCGATTGGCCGAGCAGGGCCAAACCGGCGTGCTGTTTATTTTGACCAGCGCCGGCGGCGTGCGTCGCCCACAGGATATCACCGCGATGGAGCGCCAATATGGCTGGCCTCGTGAGCACGAACCGGGGTATCCCGACCTGGTCGGACCCGAGCAGTTGATCCACGATGATGTCGAGGCGTTCAACGCCGGCCATCGCGCCGTGCAGGTCGTCCTGATCAACCAGTTCGGCTGGTCGCAGAAACGGATCGGCACCAGATTGCCCGCCGCCATGACCATCGCCGACCTCCGCCGCGCTACGGACGTCGAGTTCGGCATGGCGACCTACGAGCCGTTCGGCATCAGCCCGCTCGAACCGCTCGGCGCCGGCGCGATTTGTGTCATCTCGAGTGTCTGTGGCTGCGAAGGGTTCGTCAGACACGTTACCGCCGGCCGCGGCGCCCCCAACGTGATCGAGGCCGACTTTACCAGGCTCGACGCGCCCCTTTCGATCGACCAACTCAAGGCGATGGGCCAGTCCGATCGCAACCGCGTCGAGGAATCGGTCGCTGAATACGTCGCCGATGAACTGATCCGCCGGCTGCCCCGCAATGACGAGCAACGCGCCACCCTGATTGACTCCGGCCAGACACTTGTCGCCCAAATGGGCTGGGACCAGGTCATCGAAGAGAGCCTGCTGCCCATGCTCGAACGCATCAGCCTATGCACCAGCACGTCGTAAACGTCTGCCCTCGTTGCTGTACGCCACCCTGCACTGACCCCTCCAAGAAACTGGATCCGGTTCTTCTTATGGGAGAATCCAGCCGGCCATAGGCCGGAAAGGATTCCTCGTGAAGAAACGGCACGGTGCCGATAGCATCGAGG
>CAUYYV010000260.1:0-5224 GCA_963577075.1 Phycisphaerae bacterium | reverse complement strand
GCCTCGAGATTAGGGCGTGGTGGGCCGGGGCGATGGTCGGCTACGGTACGAACATCGAGGGTGAATGGGACAACGTGTTCACCGCGATCAAGCGGTGCCACGAAACCGGCCACGCCATGGGCCGCTGCGCATTACGACCAGCATTAAGATTGGCACACGCATCGATGAGGACCAATCCATCCAAGACAAGATTGATGCCGTGGCGAACTCCCCAGGTCCCGCCAAGATAGCGAGGTTGTATAGCCGAGGCATTTTTCTGCGGTTTTCATATCATGGGTAAAATAATTGATGTGGGGTTCG
Organism: Phycisphaerae bacterium; assembly: GCA_963577075.1. GTDB lineage: Bacteria > Planctomycetota > Phycisphaerae > Phycisphaerales > Phycisphaeraceae > CAUYYV01. The sequence continues at coordinate 4,924 of CAUYYV010000260.1, read as the reverse complement.
ACAAGTACCCGTACGGGAGGGACCACTATGGCCGAAGCGAAGATCGACATTCGTGACAGCGATCGCCAAATTTGGGAGCAGGAGTTGGAGGATTTCGTGCCGATGCGTGTGCTGGACGCGCACTGTCACTTTTTCGTGCGCGCCCATTTCAGGCCGGACAGCCCGTATATCCAGAAGGACAAGGGCCGTGGCATGCGCGCCGACGTTGACCTGAGGAAACTCGACGAGTGGGCGGCGGCATTGTACCCGGGTCGGCAGATGTTTTACCTGATCCTCGGCACGCCGCTGCCGGGCATCATCGTCGAACAGCACGTGCCGTATGTCGCCGAGCAGATCAGGGACAAGCCGCACATCCGCCACAACCGCGTGGTCACGCCGGATTGCAGGATCGAAGATATAGAGCGTGACATCAGGGCCCACGGATTTATCGGCCTCAAGCCGTACCGGTTGTTCGCCACAGACGGCGACATCAATCAATGCCGGATCGAGAAGTTTCTGTCGCACGAGCAGATGGAGTTGGCCAACGATATGGGCCTGTGGGTGACGATGCACCTGTCGCGTTACGACGGCTGCGCCGACGAGTACAACCTCAACGATCTCGAGCAATACACTACGAAGCGTTACCCGAACATCAAGTGGATTCTCGCCCACTGCGCGCGTAGCTTCACTTATTGGCCGATCCGCAATGCGGTTGATCGTCTAAGCGCGATGCCGAACATCTGGTACGACCTGTCGGCCGTGACGGACCCGCGGCCGTTCGTCACACTGTTTACGAAAGAGGATCATCGGCGATTGTTCTTTGGGTCGGACGCGGTGTTCGCGGCGTACTTCCACGGCTGTTACCAGGCATTGGGCCGATCGTGGCAGCATTTCAATGCCGACCAAAGTGTCCTGAACTGGCCTCACTGCGACGGTCGGCCAATCCTGTCGGTCTACGAGCAACTGATGTCGATGAAGTTCGCCGCCGAGGTCGCCGGTTTGAGCCGCAACCAAGTCGAAGACATCTTCTGGCGCAACGCGACCACGGCACTGGGGATAGAGGTTGAGGCGGCGGCGGGTACGGTGTCCTGACGGGTGCCTGCTTCGCTGCGACTGTCGCCGAGCGTGCGCGTGCTGGGGATCGAGTCGGCCGCCCACGTGGCCCACACGGTGTTGGCTCACGGGTAGTTTTTCAAGCGTGAGTTGGCGGCCAACGGCGCCTGCTATTCCGGGCACCTGTCTTCGTCGCCTGCCCGATTGGAAAATCACCTCCGCACCCCGCCGGCCGATGGGTTTGACATCCGCATCGCCTTGCAGTCTCTTAGCTCGTTTCCTCCGAGTTGTGCGAGACCGAAAAATGGCCAAAAAGCGATATGCGATCTGCGGCGTCAGCGGCCGGGCGATGGGGATGTTCATCGTGCCGCTGCACGGCGTGCGCGAGTTGCCTGAATACGGCGACTTCAGCGCACACGGGGACATCGTCGCCATGCTCGACATCGATGCCAGCAGGCCCGCGGCAGTCAACGAGAACTTCGGCACCGCCATCCCTTGCTTTACACCCGACGAGTTTACGAAGATGGTCGAGCAGACGAAGCCGGACTACGTCGTGGCGACCGGGTCCGACTTCACGCACGCCGAGTACATCATCAAGGGGCTCGAGCACGACGTTGACGTGATCAGCGAAAAACCCATGGTGATCAATTGCGCACAGGCAGGGGCGGTGATCGACGCCGAGCGAAAAAGCAAGGCATCGGTGAGGGTCATGTTCAACTACCGGTACATGCAATCGAGCATGGCGATTAGGAAAATAATTCAGCGTGGTGACCTTGGGCGGGTGACGAACATCGATTTTTCGTACAACATGGACACATGCCATGGTGCAAGCTATTTCACGCGCTGGAACCGCGACCGCGATCGGTCGGGCGGGCTTACCATTCACAAGTGTTGCCATCATTTCGACATGGCCAACTGGTGGATCGACGACGAGCCACAGCGGGTCTTCGCCTTCGGAGCGTTGAACTATTACGGGGCTGACAGCCCGTACAATCCGTCGAAAATCGATGGCAAGCAATACGATGTCGACGAGCAGAAGAAGCGTTGCTCCTACCATCAACGCTGGCACGCCGGGCACCTCGCGCCGCCGGTGGACGATCATCTTTTCATTCACAACCGATTCATGAGCCTGCCCCGCGACGACCGGTACAACGTGAGCAAGGGCATGTACATATACGACGCCGACATCAAGATCGAGGACACCTACTCGGCGGTAGTGCGTTACCAAGGCGGGGCGAGCATGAGTTACTCGTGCAATTTCTCGACGCCGTGGGAGGGTTACACGTTGGCGATCAACGGAACGAAGGGCCGGCTGGAGACGATTCACTATACCCAGCCGCAGCGATGCCCCTTCCCCGCCGACGAACGGCAGACCATTACTTATTATCCGCTGTTCGGACAGCGCGAGATTCACGAAGTGCACCATACCGGTGGAGGCCACGGCGGGGCCGACCCGATGCTCAAGTATGACCTGTTCGTCGAGCAGACGCCCGAGTCGAAGCAACTGAACATGATCGCCGGCACCCGCGCCGGCGCCATGGCCGTGGCCTTGGGCGAGGCCGTGTGGCGTTCCATCGCCGAGAGTCGGCCAATCGATATCGCCGACCTGTTGCCCGTTTAGCGATGGGGCTTGCCCGGCATTTATGCTGGCACATGATGCCCGCAAGGTGTTTGCGGAACCGCAAATATACGAGTCGCCATGCGCTATTTTGAGATTAAAAGGCGAACTTACGACGATTGGGCCCGCGGCGACACGGTGGAGTGGTGCGGGCGGATTACTAGTCGGATAGGCACTTCGGAGAATGGCAACTCGTCGCGCAGTCGATTAATGAAGAACCGCTCGTAGCCGGCGTCGAAAAGCTCGGGATGGTTGACGAACATCGCAATGGTCGGCGGGTGCGTCTGCGACTGCGTGACGTAATACACCTTCGGCTGCTTGCCTACTTTCGATACGGGCGTGCGCTGGGCGAGGACACGCTCGGCAACGCGATTCAACTCGCCGGTCGTCACGCGGTGGCCAGCTTGCGTGTACAGGTTCGACGCCGTGGCGACCAGTTCGCTCATGCCCTCGCCTCGATCGGCGCTGATGAACGCGATCGGCGCAAAGGCCAGACCCTTGAGCGACTTGTCCAGGTACTCGAGGTATTGTTCCTGCGTGTAGTCCTGCTCGGCCAGGTCCCACTTGTTGACCACGATGATGCAGGGTTTGTAGTGACAGAGCACCTCCTGGCTCAGTTGGGAATCGACCTGGCTGACGGGTATCGCGGCATCGATCAGCATCAGGACGACATCGGCCCGGCGGATGCTGCGCAGGGCACGGTGATAGCTGTAATACTCGACGTTCTGCTTGATGCTTTTTCGCTTGCGCGCCCCGGCGGTGTCGATCGCTGTGAACACTTGATCGTCCATTTCGAAGCGCACATCCACGCTGTCGCGGGTGGTACCCTCCTTTTCGCTGACGATCACGCGTTCGCTGCCGGCCAACGCGTTGACCAGCGTGCTTTTGCCCGCGTTACGCTTGCCGACGATTGCCAGCTTGACTCCGCCTTCCTCACCATCACTTGGCGCGTGTATACCTTGATGATCTCGTGACCGCAGCAACTCGACGATGGCGTCTGCCAGGGCGACCTTGTTGTAGCTGTTGGCCGCCGACACCATCACCGGTTCACCGAAGCCCAGCCGAAGCGCCTCGTACGCCGCCGGCTCGTGCACCTGTCCGTCTACCTTGTTGGCGACCAGAATGATCGGCGTGTCACCCGCGGTGATGCGTAGCAACTGCGCCACCTGCTGATCGAGCGGCGTCACACCGCTCTGGGCGTCGACGACAAACAGGATCAGGTCGGACTCGGCGATGCCGACGGCAATTTGCCTCTCAATCTCGGCGGTCAGGTCCTGCACATCGATGATGCCGTGCCCACCGGTGTCGATCATCTCGACGGTGATCGGTTCGCCTGTTTCCAGCGTGGCGGGCAGTTCGACTACAGCGCTGATCCGATCGCGTGTCACGCCGGGCATCTCGTCGACGATGCTGATCCGCCGGCGGGCCAGCAGATTAAGAAGGCTCGACTTGCCCACGTTAGGCCGGCCGACGATCACTACTTGCGGTAGTCTGGTGTCCAAAATACAAGGTCCAGGATCGCGGATAGAAAAACAACTCCATTCAAGATCATAGCCTGATTGGTCATTTGTGCTGGTCAACTATGTCGCGTTGTTTGCGTTGCCATACCTCTTCGGCATCCGGTCGGCGGGCGTAGAGCGGCAGCAGCGTCCATGGATCGGCCAATTGCCGCCGGGCTGACAACGCCCGGCCCAAGCGCCAGACGGCGTCAGCGCGTGGTGCGGCGAGTGCCGGGTCGAGCTTTTCGACGTCGTCTGGCCAATCACCGTCAGGCAGGTGAGCGCCCAGCACCGCCAGCGGTCGCCCGGCCCGCTGCACGAGTTGCGCGGCTGTCAAAATTTCAGGGCCGAAACAGATTTTCCAGTTATCGTCTTGCTGGCGAAACACACCGCAGTACATCCGCTGGTGTTCGCGCTTGGCGTTGAGGCAGACGGCGACACGGTCTCGATCGGCAGGCAGGTTCTGTGCGACCACGTCCAGCGTCGGGACTACTGTGACCCGTACGTCCAACGCGAACGCGAGCATCTTCACCGTCGCCACCGCGATGCGCAGGCCCGTGAAAGAGCCCGGTCCGATCGAAACGCACACCTCACCCAAATCACGCGGCGCGGCGCCGTGGTCACGAAACACTTGGTCGATCGTCGCCATCAACTCGACGTTGTGTCGTGTTCGAGTCGCCAGCGTCGCCGTTGCGAGCAGTTCATCGCCACGCCCCAGCGCGATCGACCCGCTGCGCGACGACATCTCGATGGCCAGATTGTGCTGCTCGTCACA
>CAUYYV010000259.1:0-5226 GCA_963577075.1 Phycisphaerae bacterium | reverse complement strand
CAGTTTCGACCCGACGCCGTCGGCATCTCCTGCCTGTTCTCGACGCTTGAGAACCGAATGCTCCGGGTCGCGACGATCGCCAAGCAGGTCGACCCGGGTATTGTGGTCGTCAGCGGCGGGCCTCACACCTCGGCGTTCTACCGCCGCCTCATGCGCCAACCGGTGATGGACTATTGCGTCATCGGCGAGGGCGAGCGAATCATCGTCGAGTTGTTCGGCGCCCTCAACGAGGGGCGCCCCCCCGAGGGGATCGAGGCGTTGTGTTACCGCCGCAACGGCCACATGGTCGTGCAAGAGCGAACGGGATACATCGAAGACCTCGACGCCGTGCCTTTCCCGGCACGCCACCTAGTCAACCAGGAAGCCTACTGGAACATCGGCAAAACGCAGGGGCTGCGGCTCGACGGCGACACGCGGCTGCGCCTTGCGCAGATGACCACGTCGCGCGGCTGTCCCTTCCTCTGCACCTATTGCGCCAAGAACGTGACGTGGGGCAAGAGCTACCGCACGCGCAGCGCCAAGAGCGTGCTCGACGAGATCGAATACCTGATCGAGAAATACGGCATCCAGCGCTTCGCTTTCCAAGATGACAACTTCACCGCCGACATGGACCGCGCCGCCCAGATCTTCGACGGCATGATCGAACGCAAGTTAAACATAACCTGGGAGGCGCACAACGGGTTGGGGGTCAACTTCCTCAGCCCCGAACTGCTGGAGAAGATGAAAGCCAGCGGCTGTGTCAGCTACACCATCGCCGTCGAGTCGGCCAACGACGTGCGGCTGCGCAAGGCGAAGAAGCCGAATTACATCAAGCTGGCGCCTCCGATTGTGAAAAAGTCGAAGGAACTGGATATCGAGGTTCGCGGGTTTTTCATGATAGGTTTTCCCGGTGAGACGCTCGAAGAGGTCCGCCGCACCGTCGCTTACGCCCACGATCTGAAACTGGCCGTGACCGCCTTTGCCCTGGTCACCCCGCTGCCCGGCACGGTGCTGTACAACGAATGCGTCGAGGCCGGCATGGTGGACGAGGAGACGGTCGATTTCGAGGACTTCAGCTTCGGCGCGTTCGAGCTGCAGCTTTCGGAAGTGCCGGTCGAGCAGCTCAAGGCAACCCGCAAGATCGAATGGCTCAAGACGGTCATGCTTGACGACAACGGTCGATTCAAGCGCGACATCGGCATGAAGCCGGAAGACGCCATCGAGGAACTGGAAAACGGGATGACGCTGTTTCCCGACCAGCCGGAGATGCGCACGATGTACGAGCAGGCGATGACGTTTTACGGCTGCAAGAAACCTGTGCCAGCCTGAATCGTGGCGCGCATGTCTCAGCAGCCTTTCGAAGTGGTGGCAATGATTTCGGTGACCACCTCGTCGACCGACTGATCAAATCGATGCGCAGGTTGATAGCCGATCGTCTGCGCGGCTTTGCGAATATCGGCGACGGAGAATCGCAACTCACCGAGCACCGCGGGCTCGTGTCGCCCTTCTACGTCGGTCTTCATTGCCTGATTGACGTGTCGCAGGACGCTGTTGACCGACGTGTCGATACCGGTACCGATGTTGAACGTCTCGCCGGTGACATCGGCATCCATCGCAGCGAGCAAGCCCGAGACAACATCGTTAACGTGGACGAAGTCGCGACATTGCTCGCCGTCGCCATAGATCGTCGGGGTCTGACCCTTTAGAAGTTTGTTGACGAAGATCGTCACGACGCCGACGTACGGGCTCAATTCCTGGCCAGGCCCGTAGGTGTTGAACAGTCGCAGCACGACGCTTTGCCTGCCGCTTTGCGCACAGACCGTGTGCGTGAGCTGTTCCAGCGCAAGCTTTGATATGCCATAGGGAGAAACGGGCAAAGTCGCGTGCTCCTCATCAATGGGCTTGGCTGACGGTGCGTCCGCGTAGACCGCCATGGACGACGCGGCCACAACCTTTCGGCAGGTTTCGCAAATCTGCACCGCCCGCAACACGCTGGCCGTGCCGACGACGTTGGACTGCGTGTCGGCGACGACGAATTCGAACGACGAGCGAATCGCCACGCGAGCGGCCAGATGAAACACGATATCGCAGCCCTCGATTGCTTCGTTGATGCGGTCGGTGTCGAGGATATCGGCCTCGAACAGCCGCGCCGCTTCGGGAACACGATCCCGCCGCCCCGTGCTCAGATTGTCGATCACGTGTACTTCAACACCGCGGTCGAGAAGTCGCCGCACGAGATGCGCGCCGATGAAACCGGCACCACCAGTCACGCACGCCTTGCGGTACGCCGAAGTCATCCGTTGGCCTGCCCGATCTGCATCCCGCTCTTGCAGTCGACCATGTGGGTCGGCGTCACGACGAAGTGTTCGAGGTCGGTTCGCAGGTCCACGGTCGAGCCATCAAACACGAGCGAGCGTTGGATTCGAATCGGATGCCTGATCGTCACGTTGGAGCCGATGATGGATTCGGTGATCTGTGCATCGGGATGGATCGAAGCGTTCTCGCCGATGATCACGCCGGAACTGGAGCCGCGGGCGCAATCTAGGTTGCAGCGCAGCAAATCCGCCGGGAAAGTCAGGTTGATGTCGTCATCCACGCACGGCGTCGCGTGGACCGGATAGCCGTCATCGATCATGACCTGAATGGATTCGGTTATCTCGTATTCGTCGCGCATCGCGGTGCGCGGCGTCCGGCGGATGGCGTCGAAGATGGTCACATCGAAGAGATAGAGCCCGACGCCCTTGAGCCGGCTGGTCGTGTAACGGGGCTTCTCAACCACGCGGGTGACCAGCCCATCTGACGACAGCGTGACCGAGAAATTGCGCCGGATCGCCTCCGGGTCGGGCTCCTCTTTCGTGGCCAGCACGGCGCCGCTTTGCTGTTGCTTGAACTGATCAAACATCTCGCCCAGATCGCGGTGGATGAAATGGACATCGCCGAGGACGAGCAGAAAAGGGCGACTGATGTACGGCTCGAGACACCCCACTGCGTGGGCGATACCCAAGATACGCGCCTGCTCGACATAGCGGATGTTCACGCCGAATGACGAGCCGTCGCCAAGTACCTTGGAGATCTCGAACCCCTTGTGCCCGACGAGCACGATGATGTCGCTTATCCCCAGCGACCGCATTGTTTCGAGGTGGTATTGAATCAGCGGCCTGTTCGCGATCGGCAGGATGGGCTTGGGATAGTTATCGAACGGCGCCATCCGCGAACCCTTGCCCGCCGCCAGTATCACGCCTACGTAGTCCGCACCGTTCATCGCTGAATCACCACATCAAACGTCCTGCCAGCGAGCTATTGTACGATGCCGTCCCACAGGTGGCGAGCGGCTTGCCCCGTAGGCCCAGTGCTTTAGTGGATCGTTGCCGTTGTGTGTGGTGGGCAAATCACATGGCTCGGCTGCCCGCAGTCCCAAGCCTACGCCGCCGAGTCCATCGCGACAAGGTGAATTGTTGCAACTCCACAGGTTCAGAAATGAATCATCCGGCTCTCAATGCCGAGCGATGCTTCGTGAATGGCTTCGCTGAGAGTCGGATGGGCGTGCAGGGTGGTGATGATTTCCGAGACGGTGGCCTCGAGGCGCTTGGCCAGGCCCAGTTCGGCGAGCAGTTCGGTGACATTTTCGCCGACCATGTGCGCGCCGATCAGTTCGCCGGCGGCGCCGGTGATCAGCTTGACAAACCCCTCGGTAAACCCGATGGCCTGCGCCTTGCCGGAGGCCTGGAATGGGAACTTGCTGACCCTGTATTCGATGCCGCGCTCGATGCAGGTGCGTTCGGTCAGACCGAGACTGGCGACCTGCGGATGACAATAAGTGCAGGCGGGGACGGCGTCGTAGTCGATCGGCGTGGGGTCATGCCCGGCGATCTTTTCAACACAGACGACGGCCTGCTCGCTCGCCACGTGCGCCAGCCAGGGCTGGCCGATCACGTCGCCGCACGCGTAGATGCCCGGCACGGAAGTCTGGCAGGTCGCGCGATCAACCTTGATATGCTCACTGTCGATCTCGACGCCGAGCGATTGTTCGAACAACCCTTCGTACTGGCCGCGCACGCCGGCGGCGATGAGCAGCTTGTCGCCCTCGATCGTTTGCATTTTGGATTCATCCTCGACCGGCGCAATGCTCAATGCGACGCCCTGCTCGGTCTTTTCAACGGCAAGCGTCTTCGTGCCCAAGTGCGTTTCGATCCGCCGCTTACGCCAGGCGCGCTCGATGGCCCTGGACACCTCCTCGTCTTCGTTGGGAAGCAGATGCTCAAGCATTTCGATCAGTACGACCTCCGTGCCGAACGCGTGGTAGAAATAGGCAAACTCCATGCCGATGGCACCCGCGCCGACAATGATCAGTTTCTGCGGCTGCTGCGGCAGGACCATCGCCTGCTTCGAACTGATGATCTTCTCGCCGTCGAATTCGACGCCGGGCAAAGCGCGCGGCACGGCGCCGGTGCAGATCAGGATGTGCGCCGCCTCGAGCGTTTGCGTCACGGTGCCGTGGCTGTCCAGCACGTGAACGCTGCCGGGCGCAACAATTTGGGCGTGGCCCTTGAGGTGGTCGATCCTGTTTTTCTTGAAAAGGGCATGGATGCCGCGGTTGAGATTGCCCGCGACGCTGCGTGACCGACCGATCACCTTTGGCCAATCGTGTCGGACGTTGTCGGCGAGGATGCCCCATTGAGCCGCGTCGCCTTGAAGTTTCTCGTAAAACTCCGCGGCCGCGAGCAGCGCCTTGGTCGGGATGCAGCCCCAGTTGAGACAAACCCCGCCGACCTGATCCTTCTCGACGCAGACGACCTTCATGCCCAGCTGCGCCGCCCTGATTGCACCGACATAACCTGCCGGGCCACCGCCGATTGCAATCAGGTCGTACCGTTGGGTTTCGGCCATGATCAACTACCCCGCGCCGTTCGATCCGGCGGGCATTGTAATCGATGGTCAGTCAGCGGGTCGGATGCAAAATTGCTGCCGAAATACTTCCTCCATTTTCACGGCGCACTTCAACCTGCCAAAGACACGGGCACGTTGTACGTCGAGGAACAGTACATCAATCCATACGGACCCCGCGATGAATAAAAACCGGCGCCGCGTTGACGCTGCAGCGGCTTGCACGCAGCGTGTTCGAGAAGTCGATCCCGAAAGAAGCTGTCGATGAGATCGCCGCCCCCAATGAGCCATTCGAGGCCACCGTCACCGACGAAATCGACAAGGCCATCGCCGCGGCGATGAACCATCATCAATTATGAACCA
>CAUYYV010000258.1:0-5238 GCA_963577075.1 Phycisphaerae bacterium | reverse complement strand
CGCCACGTCTGCCTGCTGCGGCTACCGTCGAGCAAAGCCGGCCCGCAACGCTGCTGACCGCTTGTGCCCGGTTCGTGCAGCAGCAGCGGTTGGACGATTTCGCCGCGTTGATGCGCCACCCCGATCTGCAAGGTTATCTGCGTCACGAGCTAGGCGGTGAGGACGATGCCGTAACCGATTGGTTGACCCTGCTCGACAATTACGCATCGGATCATTTGCCGGGGCGACTGCCGGATCGATGGTTGGGCGACCCCGCCAGATCGGGCACGCTCAAGCGTGTTTACGATGCGGTCGACGCACTGTTGCCAGCGGCGCCGCGGTCGGCGGCGCCGCTGCCGCAGTGGTCGCAGCCGATCGCCGAGGTGCTGACCCGCGTTTACGGCACGGGCCCGCTGCGTAGCCGCAAAGAATCGGACCGCCAGCTCATCGCGGCGATCGAGTCGCTGGCTGGCGCGCTGCGCGAGCAATCGCTGCTGGATGCCGACGATGAACTGACACCGCGCCTCAACGCTGCCGACGCGATTCAACTGACGCTGTCGCAAGTGGCTGGGTCCACGATTCCGCACGAGGGCGGTACGCCGGCGATCGAGATGCTCGGCTGGCTCGAACTGCAGCTTGATGATGCGCCGATGCTGCTGATCACCGCCGTCAACGAGGGCGCGATCCCACAAAGTCGCACCAGCGATTCATTTCTGCCCGACGCGTTGCGATCACACCTGGGGCTTGCCGACGATCGGCGGCGCTATGCCCGTGATCTGTACATGATGACCGCGATCGTCAATAGCCGACCGGATGTGACGTTGATCGCCGGCCGGCGCAGTGCCGACAACGATCCGCTGATGCCGAGCCGACTGCTGTTGGCTTGCGACGGTCCGCAGCGGGCCAATCGTGTCGCCGCATTTTACGGCGATCGGGCGGGCGACGCGGAGAACCCATCAGCCTTGATGGCGATCGATCACGGCGAGACGAGTCGGTTCATCGTGCCACCGCCGACGCTGCCCGATGCGCCGATCGAGCAGTTGCCGGTCACCGCGTTTGGTGTCTACCTCGATTGCCCGTACCGATTTTATCTGAGATACGTGTGTGGGCTACGCGTCGTCGACGACAGGGCAACGGAACTGGACGGACCCGGCTTCGGTACGCTGGCACACGAGGTGCTCGACCGGTTCGCCCGCCACGGGTCGGCCGCCAACTCGACCGATGCGGACGCGATCGAAGAGCTGTTGATGACGGAGTTGGACCACGTGGTTGGCCGGCGGTTCGGGCCAGGGGGAGGTTCCGGGGATAAATCCGGGGGCGAATCCGGGGGCGAATCCGCGGGTGCGGCGGTGCGGATCCAGGTTGAGCAGTTGCGCCATCGACTGCGCGCGTTGGCAAAGTGGCAGGCAGCCCAGGTCGAACAGGGTTGGCGCATTATGGCGGGGTCAGTCGAAAGGCAGACGCTGGCGCCGTTCGAGGTTGACGGTTTGCCATTTGCGATTCGCGGTCGGATCGATCGGATCGATCGCCACGATGACGGCCGTTACCGCCTGCTCGATTACAAGACCGGTGAGACCGGACGCACGCCCGATCAGGTCCACCTGGCCGGCGCCAAGGCGGACCGCCAGTGGGTGAATCTGCAATTGCCGCTTTATCGCGTACTCGCCCACGCGCAGGGCCTGAAAGGCGAGCTTGCCCTGGGTTACGTGCTGTTGCCCAAGGACCCGGCCCAGGTGGGCGAGGCGATGGCCAACTGGGATGAGCCGCAGTTCGAAGGCGCGATCGAGCGGGCATGTTACGTCGTGCGCCAGGTTCGAAACAGCATCTTCTGGCCGCCCAAGCAACCGGTCGGGCCGGGTGACGAGTTTTCTGCCGTGTGCATGGACCACTGCCTCGACCGCGCCGCCGCGTTGGCCGCCGGACAGGCCGGACCTGTTAACCATGAGTGTCATCAAGACTGAACATGACGATGAAATGTTGCCGCACCGGATGGTGCGCGCTTCGGCGGGTACGGGCAAGACGTACACGCTGACGCTTCATTACATCAAGTTGCTGCGCTACGGCGCGAGCCCGGACACGATACTGGCCACGACGTTTACGCGCAAGGCGGCGGGCGAAATTATCAGCCGGTTGCTGTTGCGCCTGGCGAACGCAGCGCTCAACCCGGACGCGGCCGACAGGCTGGCGCAGGCATTGAACGATCCGTACTACACCGCGGCCGCGTGCGCCGAGATGCTCGACAAGATCTGCCGCGTGTTGCACCGGTTGAGCATCTGTACGATTGACAGCTTCTTCAACCGGATGGTGCACTGTCTGGGCCCGGAACTGGACGTGCCCGGTGATGTGACCATCGTCGCCGACAATGATCCGCGGGCAGTGCAGCTTCGCCGCCGCGCCATTGACGCGATGCTCGGCGACGATGACCTGCATGTCATGCTCGATCTGATCCGCCGCATCCAGCACGACTCGGCCCAGCGAAGCGTCACCGATGCGATCGACCGGATCGTCACCGGCCGGTTGTACGAGGTTTACCGGCAGAACCCCGACAAGCGGGTGTGGTCGCAACTGCAACCGCCGGCCTCGCTGCTGGACCAGGTGGCGCTGGCCGAACTGCTCGAATCACTGGCGCTGTTCATGGCAGATGAGACCGACACGAGTTGGGGCAAAGCGCTGCGCGCCAATCACGAGGCGGCAATAGACGGCAACTGGCAGGACATGTTGAGCAAAGGTTTGGCCAAAGCCATCGTCAGTGGCAAGAGCACATATTATCGACGGGACATTCCCGAGAATCTGCATGACATCTATCAAAAGTTGATCGGTCATGCGCGGGCGGACCTGGTTGCTCAGGTTGCAAGGCAGACGAGTGCGACGCATGATTTGCTGCGCCGTTTCGATGAGCACTACGCACAACTGCGCCGGCATGCCGGCGTGCTGTTGTATGCGGATCTGCCCCACAAGCTGGCCCGGCAGCTTCCCGCAATGGATGTGCAGATGATCGAGGATCTGTACTTCCGGCTCGACGGCCGTGTCTTGCACATGATGCTCGACGAGTTTCAGGACACCAGCGTCGAGCAGTGGAGCGTGCTCGCGCCGTTTGCTGCCGAGATATGCGCCCACGGCGAACCGGACCCGGCCGCGGCCCGCAGTTTTTTCTGCGTCGGCGACACGAAGCAGGCAATCTACGGATGGCGGGGCGGCTGCGCCGAGTTGTTCGATCAGATCGAAAACGATCTTCACCTGCCCGGCGGCATGGCGCACCATTTGCACAAGAGCTATCGGACGGGGCCGATCGTACTCGATACGATCAACACGTTGTTCGGCTCGCTGGCCGACAACGACGCATTGGAGCGGCATCGCGACCGTGCTGAGCGGTGGCAGGCGGAGTTCGTCGATCATGAAGCAGCCCGGATCGAGCAACCCGGTTACGTCGAACTGGTCACCTCGATCAGCAGTGATCGAGACGAGGCGGACTCAGATCAGGCCGACGGCGCAGCGTCATCGGCGGGCGATGCGTCCGGTCACGACCAGTTCGTCGCCGACCGGATTGCCGGGCTTGTCGACGCGGCACCGGGTCGGGATGTCGGCGTGCTGGTGCGCACCAATCGCAAGGTCGCCATACTCATCCATCTGTTGCGCCAGCGGGGCGTTGCCGCCAGCGGTGAAGGCGGCACGACGATCACGGACGACCCGGCGGTCAACGTCGTGCTCTCGGCGTTGACGCTGGCCGATCATCCGGGGAATCGGGTGGCCGCGTACCACGTGGCCAACTCGCCACTGGGCCCGCTGATCGATCTTGATTCGACGCGGGCGGATCGGTGCGAGGCGGTCTCGCTGGCCGTCCGTCGGGCCGTGGCGGCCGAGGGCTACGGTCGCATGCTAACCCGTTGGACGGCGCAAATGGCCGGTGCCTGCAATCACCGCAGCGCTGCGCGACTGGTGCAGTTGCTGGAGTTGGCCGACGCATATCGCCCGGTCGCCGCCGATCGGCCGGCCGACTTTGTCCTCTATGCCGCCACGGCGACTGTTGCGGACCCCAGCCCTGCGTCCGTGCGTGTCATGACCATTCACAAGGCCAAGGGGCTCGAGTTTGATATTGTCGTGTTGCCGCAACTTGACGCCAACATGCTGGGCAGCGCCGATGAGTTGGTATACGTCGATCGCCCGGACCCGACCGGATCCGTGCACGCGATCTACCGGTCGGCCGGCAAGCAGGTGCGCGAGCTCTGCCCCGAGTTGCAAGGCGCATTTGAGCAGCAGGTCGATCGTGTATTCAACGACGGGCTTTGTGCACTGTACGTGGCGATGACCAGGCCCCGCTACGCGTTGCACATGATCGTGCCGCCGCTGAAGATGACGGGCAAGGGTAATGCCGCCGCAAGAGGATGGTCAACGCCTTCTTGTGCGGCCATCTTGCGCCGCGGGCTCTGCGAAACAGAAGAGGGCTTTGCGGGCAACGAAATGCTTTACACGCGCGGCAACGCTGATTGGGCGTTGTCCCTGCCCATCCCGGCACAGCTGGCCGATGTACAGCCCATCGAACGAGCCTCGCCGCCGCGCCTTGAGGTGAAACCTTCACCGGCCCAGCCGCATCGGTCGCTTCGCCGCGTGGCGCCGTCATCGATCCGCACCGACGGACACGTCGATGTCCGCGACCTGCTCAATCTCGACTCGACCGGTCCGCACCTGCGCGGCAGCCTGATCCACGCATGGCTCGAATTGATCGAATGGCTTGATGGCGATTCATCATTGCCCGACGATGCTACGCTGATCGCCGTGGCGCGCCGCGTGGCGCCGGGCGTCGGCGACGACTGGCTCGCCGATCAGATCGGCTGTTTCCGCGAAACGCTCGGTCACCTGACGGTGCGCCGAGCGCTGGTACAACCGTCATCACCGCACGACCTGTGGCGCGAGCGCCGCTTTGCGGTCGAACTCGGGGGCAACCTGATCGAGGGCGCTTTCGACCGCGTCACGACATTTCGTGAGCAGGGCGTTGCCGTGAGTGCCGAGTTGATCGATTTCAAGACAAACCGGATCGATCCACAGCAAGCGGACGAACTGCTCGAAACCTATCGCGGCCAAATCGAAACCTACCGCAAGGCTCTGGCGAAGATACTACAACTCGATCGCCGGGCCGTGCGGGCGACGCTGTTGCTGTGGGAATTGCCCCAACTTGTCGAGTTGTGATGGTCGGCCCGTCATCGTTCGGCGTGCGCTATCTCTTTTTTTCATAAGCACTTACAATCGTCTGGCAAACTCACT
>CAUYYV010000257.1:0-5264 GCA_963577075.1 Phycisphaerae bacterium | reverse complement strand
TATTGCCCGGCGGCGGCTTGATCGTGATGTCATCGCCATTGATCATCACGGTCGCGCCGAGCTTGGTCAGCTCGGTTTGCAACGCAGCCAGCCGATCGGTCTCTTTCACGCGCAGATTGCCGACGTTACGAATCGTCGTTGGCCCTTCAGCAAACAACGCGGTCACGGCCAACGTCTGCGCCATGTCCGGCATGTGATTCAGATCGGCGTCGATACCCGTGAGTTTCTCAGCAGTGGGCGGACTGATCACAGTGATCGAGTTCGGCTCATAAATCACCGACGCGCCCATTGGTTGGATCACCTGCTCGGCAAAGGCAGCGTCACCCTGCAAACTCTTGAAACCGAGCCTCTCGATCGTGCACCGGCTGTCCGGCACAATCGCCGCCATGGCCAGAAAATAGCCCGCGTTTGATGCGTCGGGCTCGATGTCGCAGCTGCACGCCTCATAGCCGCTCGGCTCGACACGAATGGCGGTAAACGACACGTTCGCGTCGACCGATGCACCGAATCGCTCCATCAGCGTCAAAGTCATTTCTACATAAGGCCGACTCGTCACCGGCCCGTCAAAGTAAATGGTCAGCGACTCGTCACAGCACGGGCCGATCTGTAACAACGCACTGATGTACTGACTGGAGAGTGTGGTCGACATGCGGATCTTTCCGCCGCGCAATCCGTTACCATGCACGAGCAGGGGCGGATAACCGGTCTCTCCGACGTAATCAATACCGCCGCCGATTTCATTCAATGAATCAACGAGTTGACCGATGGGTCGATGCCGCATGCGCTCAATGCCGTCGAGATGATATTCGCCCCCGTATCTCTCAGGAGTGCTGAGACAACAGGCAGAGGCAAGGAATCGCATCGCGGTGCCGGCGTTACCCAAGAACAATTCCGCGTTCCTATTGGGAATCTTGCCGTGGTAGCCTTGCACACGGACCGTCTTTGCTGCTTCATTGATGTCCAGCTTGAAACCTAGTTTCCCCAGCGCCGCCAGCATCACGCGTGTATCGTCGCTGATCAGCACGTTGGCCAGGGTGCTCTCGCCCTGCGCCAACGCCGCCAGCAGCAACGCCCGATTCGTCAGGCTCTTGGAGCCGGGCTGGTCATCGATGGTGACGTTGAACGGCCCGGCCAGCGGCTTGATCTCGAGCTGGTCCGGCAGGGTGGACATGGGACCGGCCTACGCCTTGCGGAAGACGGCGACAACGTTTTCCACCGGGACCACAAACAGGCGATTGTCGCCCTCGAAATCAACCGGGATCGCATCTTTCGGGTTGAACAGCACCCGATCGTACTGGGCGATCGGGTAATCGTCGTCGCTTTCAATCTGTGCCGACACGGCGACAATCCGACCCGTGAGCGTGGGAATCTCGATCTTGTCGGGCAGATGGATGCCGCTCTTGGTCTGCTTTTTGTCCTCATCCTTGCGGATCAGCACACGCTTGCTGATTGGCTCCACGATCTCGAGGACGGATTTGTTTTTCTTGATCGATTCACTCATCAGCATCTTGACTCATGTTGTCCAGCGCCCTTGCAATTTCTTCACGTAGCACAGCTCTGCGGTGGCCAATCATACCACGCAAGCCCATCAGATGCGTAGGTGATCACCGCCGACGTTCCCATATCAGATGTGGCAGCTCCGGGATGATCAGTTTGCTCATGGCCAGCTTGACGGCGTTGCTCGACCCGGGCATGGCGAACAGCAGGGTCCGGCCGGCCAAGCCCGCGACGGCGAGGCTGAGCATGGCCGCGGCGCCGACCTCTCCCCAGCTCAGCATTCGGAATAATTCGCCGAATCCCTTGAGTTCCTTGTCGATCAGTCGGCCAACGACTTCGATGGTGGTGTCGCGCAACGCAATCCCGGTACCACCAGTAGTACAGACAGCATCGAACCTAGGTGGTTCGAGCCACGCTCGCAACTGCGCGTCGATATCACCCGGCTCATCGCGGACAATGATGTAGGCTCCAACGCGGTGGCCGGCGGCTTCGAGGCTATCAATGATGAGGCGCCCGCTCTTGTCGTCGTCTTTCGTGCGACTGTCACTGACCGTCAACACCGCGCAGTAAGCGGATCTGTCTCCGGCCAACTCGCGATGTCGATCAGTGGATTCGCTCATGGGTCGAACGGGCTGTCAGCATTGCGGATAAGTCGGCACTTCTGCGGGTCCTTGCCGTGCTCATCGAACAGCACCAGCACATTGGGCCTGTCTCGGTGCAGCCAGGGCTCGGGCAAGTAGTAGCGCTTCTGCGGTCCGACAGCCTTGCCGGTCGCGGTGGCTGTGAAGTAGCGGCCAACGTCGTGGCCGTTGAGGATAATACGGCCCTTGCTCATCGCGACCAGCTCCAGCCAAAGCGTTGCGCCGATATCGAGCGTGGTGAACGTGGTGCGGTGCCAGCACGGCAGGTTCGACCGCGAAGCCGTAACCGGTGTGAACGCGCTGTCCGTTGGTGTCTGCCATTGTGCAAAAGCCCACGGTTTGATGGCCGTCAGGTTGGTTGTGCATTGGTAGACGCGCAGGTACTTAGACGGCGCGCCGCGGAAGCGATCGAGCAATGCCAGTCGAAGCCGGTTACGCCCGCCCGTGATGTGGCGACCCTGCTCAAGCAGAAAACGGACAAACCCGGCTGACTGCTGCGGGTCGTAAAGGCCGACGGGTTCGCCATTGACGATGACCATGGCGCGCACGGGCAAGCCATCGATGTCCAGCACCATGGGCCGGCGGACTACCGGCTCGATCTGCCAGGTGTAATGGTAGACAGACGGACGTTCATCGTAGCGATAGCAGGCAAACGCATCGCCCACAGCCGCAGCATCGGGCACGACTTCTTTGGTCACCTTTCGATTCGTCAGCCGTGCCTGCTTGACTGCGTAGAAATGCTCGCCGATTCCCTTCGGCTCGCTCAACCGCCAACCCCCGCTGAATCGGCCGAGGTTTTCGGCCAGCACAACCAGGTCGCCGCCAACCAGACCGGTTATCGGGTCATTTTGCGCTGCGGGCCCGACGCCAAACAGGCCAACCCGTGCGCCCTCTTGATAAAAGGTAAGTCGATCACCCGCCACGGGTGGCAGCACACGATCACATCCCGGTGACTCAACGGTAAGCCGATACCAGCCGTATGCCGCGGTCGCGTCGATCATGTCCAGGCTCGTCGGGCCATCAATTGGCTTAAATAGTTTCGACTCGCCGCTGAT
Source organism: Phycisphaerae bacterium (assembly GCA_963577075.1). Classification (GTDB taxonomy): domain Bacteria; phylum Planctomycetota; class Phycisphaerae; order Phycisphaerales; family Phycisphaeraceae; genus CAUYYV01. The sequence continues at coordinate 2,071 of CAUYYV010000257.1, read as the reverse complement.
CAGATCGCCAGCCGTCGCCTGCTGCCACGGGCCCAACCGCGGCACCGTGACAGCTTTCGCCGCCGCGATGCGCCGGAAACTGCGCTTGGCGTTCAAGCCGAGTACGCTCGGCGCCGGCCAACCGGCCAGCGGGACGGGCTCATCATTTTCATCAAGACCGGCGGCACCCATGACAATCCCGTGCGCAGTCGGATAAGCGGCATCAACCTGCTTCTCATTGAGCACGACTATTTGCAGGTCTTCGAATGGCTGAACCAGCGGCGTGCGCCCACGTGGCACCGGCAAATGAACCACTGCATCGTTGAGGCAGACGATCCCGTCGGCTCCCGCGGGTCCGAAGAGCACAAGCATTTTCTCGCCGACCAGCGTCCAAGGCCTCAGGTTCGTATAGGTCAGCATCAGGTTGCCCTGAAGATTGGTGTCCAGCAGCAACCAGGCAACGCGCCCTTTACCCATCGGCACAGGAAGTGTCAGACCGTTGGGCAGAAGCAGATCGATGTCGGCCGTTTTGTCACGATGCGGCTTGAACAGAAAGACGACGTCACCTTGCGAGCCACGTTGATGAATTACGCTCGCACCGCCGCCTGGGCTGGGCAGCACGGCGGCGTGCATCGACTCGCCATCCAGGTGCGCAAAGACCCGGCCGAAATGATTGGCAAACGTGCTGATGCGCTTGACGGTGTTGAATTTCGCGCCACGGGCCCCGCCCTCGTGCAATGGCGCGTCGACGTCGTAACTGGTCGTGATGAATCCGTCAGTCAAACCGACACCCCGGCCCGCCCCGGCGGTGAGATTCGTGCCACCGTGAAACGGTTGTAGATTATATTGTGCACCAGAAGCGAGAATCTGCGCCAGATCGTACAACACCCGATCCGCATCGGGACCTGTCTCATGGCAAACGCCCCACCGATCGGCGTGACCGGTAGGGTAATCGCAGACGAATCGTGGCGCCTGCGGCTGCACAACCCGCAACTGACGCAAATCACCTGCCAAGTGCTCGCCGGCGCACCATGTGTCGATCGTTCCCGCGGCGCGCTGCCAGAGATTATTCGCCAGTGTGATCGGAACCTGGCAGCCGGTTTCACGCAGCCGCCTGATAATCTCCTCCAGATACGCTTCACCTCGCTGCGGATGATGGCTGTACCATTTATTCTCAGCCTGCATGGTGACGATAGGCCCGGCGTGCCGGGAGGTGATCTGCAGATCGCGGACCTTCTCCATCACGGCACCAAAATATCGCGATACCGCTTCGAGGAACGCCGGATGGTTCTGCCGCAGTTTCATGTCGGCCAGCGTCGTCACCCACGCGGGCAGTCCGCCGAAATCACAGTCGGCATCCACGAACGGGCCCGGGCGCAGGATGCAGTAAAGCCCCTCCTCCTGGATGATTTTGATGAAGCGGCGCAGGTCGGCGTCGCCATCGAATTGAAACTGTTTCGGATGTGGCTCATGCACGTTCCAGAAAACAAACGTGTCGATACAGTTGAGCCCCGCCTGTTTCGCGGCGCGGATGCGGTCACGCCAAAGTTCATGTGGAACGCGCGCGTAGTGAATGGCGCCGCTGACAATCCAGATGCGCCGGCCATCAACGATCAGGCTTTGGCCGTCAAAACTAAGCGTAGCCATATTCACTCCGAACCGAAAACGTCAGATCAACCATAAACATTAAGTTTCGTGTCTGCAACGCGCGGGAAATGAACGGGCCAATGATACCTGTCGTGGGCGTTTCAACTGCCGTTCGTGACGAGGCCGTCCCTGCCCGGCGGCGTACTGATCTGCGACAACGGCGACTGCACCATGGCGCTTATCGGTATGGCGACCAGATCCACCATGAACTTCATCGGCTGCACGAAAATGCCAACCAGATTGGTTCCATCGAGCGGCCCGGCGTTGTTCGGTCGGTCAAAAACCTCGTTGATCGCCAAGTCGGACATGAAGTCCGACCCGTAAGATTCACTGATACGCGGTTTCTGATCGGCCCGCAGATTGGCATCGACGAAATAGTACCGTCCGTGGTAGGTGGTACCCGACGCCGGCCCGACGCGCAGCGTGGCCCAATGCGATCGATCCA
>CAUYYV010000256.1:0-5288 GCA_963577075.1 Phycisphaerae bacterium | reverse complement strand
ACGAAAGGTTACATGAGAAGGCCAAATGATATCGATGTAATGGGCCAACAACTGGAAGGATATTGAAGATGGCTAAAGATAAACAGTTGGATTCGGGACAGGAGCGATTCTCAGACCCTCTCGAACTCGAGGAAGTTGGCTCTACGACTGATAGTGGGGGCAGCATGGATTGGGGAACAGGATGGCGGGCGGCTGGTAACGGCGAACCGGAAGACAAGCCCGGAATGTCAGATGATTGGAGAGCAGGACATCGCGATTTCCATCGATTATCGACTGAGGAATGAACTCTACATGTAAAATCTTCTTTCGCTGCTGGATTTGTGCAAATATTGCAGTTTGCTGACGAGCAAACCCCAGGGAATCCAGCAGGTCGCGGTCGATCCGGGCCTTGATTGTGAGGCGGTCTAGGCCCGCCCCTGGCACACAAAACCTAAAGGGCCACACGGCCATAACTTCGGTCAAGGTTTCAAGACGGCAGTCTTGCAAGGATCGAGGAACATAGGGGTTCGGCCGGACCATGGCCCATGGGCAAAGCCGCTACGTTCCACTTAGCCAGGCAACCACTTCATCCACCGGCATAACGTCACCGAGATCGATGTCGATGTCCAGCAGATTGACCTCGTGCATGATCTCGCATCGCTCACCCACCGCCTCGGCGGGGACGATGATACGAAAACTGTCGGTACCGTCCCGACAGGTAGCGTAAACACAGTGGCTGGTACTGACACCGGTGATGATCAGGGTATCGATACCGGCGGCAGTCAGGATCTCGTGCAAGTTGGTGGCTTTGAAGGCGGAGGCATACTTCTTTCTCACCACCTTCTCGCCGGGCCGATGCGCCAGTCGTGGGTCCAGGTCGAAAACATGTTCGTCACCTGGCTCAACCGCCAACTTCAACTTGCCATCGTGCGGGCTCGGCGGATCGTCGGGATCATAATCGGTGGTGGTGAAAAACACGGGAACCCCGGCCTCGCGTGCCGCCGTCACCACGCGGCAGGCCGCGTCAACCACCGAATCGATGCCGGATCCCATCTGGTACTGCGCCTCGGTCCAGAACTTTGCCAGGTCGATCACGATGACCGCCGCCCGCTCACCGAATCCCACCCGCTGAGCCCAGCCCATGGATTTGTAATGCTCCCGCAATTCCCCCAGATGAGCCCGAAGTGGCGCACGAAGTTCGTCCGGCAACCGCAGGTCGGGCGTACCGAAGGCGGGGAACCCACTGGTTTTGGACTTGGAAGCACTCATAGCATTCCTGATCCATCAAGACGATTTGGCTGGGCGTATTGTAGCTGCCTGCCGATGGTGCGGGTATGCACCGGTATATACCTGCCGCATGGGGTTGCGGGCAGGATTGACTGTCGATCGGGGTCGTTATTCTCGTCACCGTGCGAAATCGACGAACCACACGACTCAATTGCCAGTCAATTCGCCACCGTGGCGAAGCTGTTGCCGGCACCTTTCCAACGCTTCACGGAACTCACACGAAACCGGTCGCAGTTCGGACGCCCGCTCCAACAGGCGCAAGGCCGAGCCAGGATCGCCTCTCTGCAGCGCGAGCAACCCCTGGCCATACCAAGCCTCCGGCGAGTTGCGGTTCAGACCCAACGCCACGTCGAACGCCTCAGACGCCCGGTCCGGTTCACCAGCCTCGAGCAGCACCAGCCCCTGCAACGCGTGGCCCCGCGGCGATCGAGGATGCTGCTCGACCGTGTACGACCAGTGTTTCAGCGGCGTGGACCATTGCTGCGTAACGTGCCATGTGGCAGCCAGGCAGAGGCCGAGTACCACCGCGGCCACGGCGCAGCACATCCAGCGCCACCTGGTATGCGCAAACAGACCTCCCGCCACCATCGCAACCGCCACGCTCGGCAGATACAGCGATCGCTCCGCCACCACCACGCCGATCGGGAGTACGTTCGACACCGGAAGGATCATGGCGATGAACCATCCGCCGGCGAGGCGCGCCGTGCTGTAACCCAATAACGGCGCGGCGACGAAAAGGACCACGCTCGCCGCTGCGACCCAGAACAGCGGCACCCAGGCTCCAGTGAAGATCACATCGCGCAGGTGGCCGTAGTAGATCGTCTGGCCCGTCGGCCAGATCATCAGGCGGATCGACTCGCCCACGCTGACAGCGACCAGGTTCAACCGCGCCCAGAGCGGGTAATCAGCCGCCACCGACCCCGGTCCGACTGGCGCCATCGCAACTCCCAGCACCGCAAAACGCGCCGCGAGCACGATCGCTAGGGGCAAGGCAAACGCAAGTTCACCCCCGGTGACCCATCGCCGCCGCCCCACCGCCTCCGGGCGCGCCACCAGGCCGCGCCACAGCACCGCCACCAACGGCAGTGCCGCCGCCGATTCCTTGCAGAGCATGCTCAGCCCGTAGCAGACCAGCGCCGTCACGGTGCAGAGCGCAATGCGGCGACCTTCAAGAGCTGCCGCGTAGGCGCACAGCGAACCCAGGGCAAACAGCGCCGCCAGCAGGTCGCCCTGGCCGTATACAGTCGCAACGGCCTCGGCATGGATCGGATGGCAAGCGAACAGCGCCGCCCCGACCAACGCCCCCAAGGCAGGCAGCATACGCCGCAGCAGGACAAGCACCAGCAGAGAACATCCGGCGTGCAGCAACAGGTTGACGATGCGATATCCCCCGTGATCGAGACCGAAGACCTGCCGCTCGCCGGCCAACATCACCAGCGTCAGCGGACGATACAGCCCGCCCTCGTGCATGCGGCCCCAGTAACTCTGCCCCACCAGCGCCGGCACCTGCGCCCAACCCACCGCGTCGAGTCGCCGCTCGAGGATGGGCCGGTCGTCCCCGATCATCTCGTTCGATACCGCCCCCGCAAATGCGATGATGGCCAGCAATACCACCGCGCCGGCGCCAAACAAAAAAACGCGGCGGTCCCTGCAGGGCCCGCCGCGTGAGTTCGTTATCCGGCGATCAATCATCTCGTGCGTGACCGGCGGACCTGGACCAGGCCCAGTCCGGCGAGCAAGGCAAGCCCCATCCAGGCCGCCGGCGGCACCGGGACGACAGCACCACCATTGAAGTTTTCGAAGCGCACATCGTCAATAAAAGTCGACCCGGGAAACTGATGGTACAACAGCGCGACACCACGGAACAGCGTATCTGACTCGAACGCGTGGTACGCCGGGTTGACAGGATCGCCCGGCGTGCTGGCGGCGGATGCGATCGATCCCGTCAGATCAGCGTTGGCGAAGAACTCGATGCCGACGATCGGGTCGTCGCCCCATGGGTATGCCTCACGCACACCGAACCTGTTGATGGGAGAGTCGAAGCTGATCGCCCGCCCCCCGAGCAGAGCACCATTGACAAACTCACTCCAACTAAAGGCCGCCCCCGAGATATTCAGACCGGAGGGATAGATGCCGCTGCCGGTATTGAAGTCGATCAGCGTCGCCCCCCCCGAAAAGTCACCCTCATTGATCGGCGTCACGGACGCCGCCGACACCGGGCCCGCCAAGACCAGGAGCGCCGCGAGGTAACACAATATTTGCCGTCGCACCATGGGCCCACTCCTTTTCACAATTTATTCTGGTGGAATTCTCAATTCTGTACCGTTTGTTAGTGCCTCGTCAACATCATCTTGAATCGACTCGACAAAATCTGCTTCTTCTTTATTCTTCGCCTTCACTGGCTTACCCATAGTCACAGCAACCATCAACTTGTTCATTCGTTCGACAGTCAACGTCATTTTTTCGCGTCCTTTTCTAATTCAATGACCAACTTTTCCCAATCCTCATCGGTGATATTTTCACTCACTGATTGATCACTCAATCTCAATTCCTCTTCAGTAAGGAAAGGAGATTTCAATTCCGTCTAGGGTCAACAATGACAATCACGTCCGCACAATCCACCGGGCCATCTCAAGAACTCACCCGTTCGCACGAGCGATTCACGTCTCCAACTGTTTCTCGTGTTGAGTTTATTTCTTTCTCGCGCTCGACCAAAACAGGTTCCTTTGTTCCCGGCGCTCGCAATCGCTGCCGCCACTTGCAAGGAACCTCCTGCGCCAGGCACTATCTTAGCAAATTCGGAGGATATACCAAGGAAATAATTAATATTTAGCGGCTTGGCGCCCACTTAACAGGCACGCCATTTGGCGTCGCCCGCACGGGATTGCAGGGCCATCACTTTTCGTCCCGGATCCTGCCTGCGATCATGCCCACCTGCTTGAGCCGTGGGCCATGCGCCCAGGTGGAAACGGAATACTCAGACACCACATTGCCGTTCTCCACGAACTCAAGGCGCTGCGTGCGGAGCAATATACGAACGCAGCGACCAGTCATGATCACATGCCACGCAACGCCGGCCTTGCGGCGCGCCTCTTAGCCCCCGGCCTGCGGGGGTAACTGGGGCACGAATTGATACCCCGGATCGACGCGTTGCCTTTTCACAATCCTGATTATGCTCCGCCACGCCGCGATCAGTCCACGCGGCGACGCGGGCAAATCATGCTTGATCGCCTCATGCAATTTACCGAGGTTGTAGCAGGGAACGGCGACAAACATGTGGTGCTCGATGTGATAGTTCATATGCCAATAGAGAAAACGCACGAAGGGATTGAGTATTACCGTCCGGGTGCAAAGGCGAAAATCCACCACGTCATCCTGCAGCCCCGAGTGCTGGGTGCCGTTGCACAGGTAACGCAACCAACCCCCGTAAAACACGCCACAAGTGGTCAAGACCGGCAGCAACCACAGCCCGTAGTAAAATGAGAGGCCCACGATGGCGCCATGGCCCGCAAGCAGGAACCGCGCCCACCAGAACAATCGACGCCGCCCGGCCCTGTCCTCGAGCGGGAAGAGGTGGTTGGGCCACTCGCCCTTGATAACGCCGCAACTGTGCTCAAGATGCGTCTTGATCGTCGAACAAAAGGTCCAGGGATCCACGAAGCCGAGCCGGATGAAATTCATCAGCGTCAAGCGGGCCGGCAGGACCACCTCGAGATCGTCCGGTGGATGCAGGGTGTATTTGTGATGCTCGGCGTGACTGGCCCAGAAGTCGATATGGCTGCGCCAACCCAGGAAGCAGAACAGTCGCAGAAAAACCTCGTTGAGCCACCGCGTCTTGAACACCGTACGGTGACATAACTCGTGGGTGGCATTGAGCAGAAAGATATAAAAAGTGCCGTAGGCCAACAGCACCGGCAGCAAGAGATACAGGCGGCCCTGGACCTTCCATGCCAGCGTTCCGGTCAGGAAGATCAGGCCCAGGTGCCCCATGGCCTGGCACAGTCCCTTCCAATCGCTGCGCT
>CAUYYV010000255.1:0-5293 GCA_963577075.1 Phycisphaerae bacterium | reverse complement strand
GGTGTAGCTTGTGCGCGATGGGTGCAAGAAAATAGTCGTTGTAAACGAGGAAGCCGTAGACATTGTTCGGACGAACCTTTTCGACGCGCTCGACCGCCTCGTTGTAATAGCGGATCAGCACGTCCGACGCCTGGTAATAGATCGGGTGCCAGGGGTGGCGGATGCCGTAGCCGCGATTTTCATCGACGAGTTCGACCTGCGAGACGAAGTTGTCCGACCAACCCAGGCTCAGGCGCACCGGCCCTTGGCGCCCTGCCAGGCCCTTCTCGATCAGTTTCTTGGCCAGAGCCTCGGCGGCCCCTGGGTTCGACAATTGCGGGATCGGGTGTTGAATATGCGCCGCGTTGTACTCGTATTCAAGCGACAGGCGATTGCGACGGTACCAAGGCGTAAAGTACTTCGCCGCCGCGTGGTCACCGCTGAACCACATGGAGCGCATGTCGAACGTTGGCGCCTGCACAACGTTCATGGCCTCCACTTTGATGGTGTCGTGATTCGGCACGGATCGCCCCAGTTCGCCCGGGAAGAACCAGCGACAGCCCAACCGTTCGAGCAGCTCGTACGTACCATACAGCGTGCCCGTGGGTCGCAGCCCACGGATGGCGATCGCATTTTTACTCGTCTTGATCACAAATCCATCGCGGCAGCTCAGCTCATCACGGCGTACGCCCTCGGCAGCGTCCAACAACTCGCTATCGATCAATTCTCGTGCCGGTGCGCCGAGCAGAATGCGCACCGTACCAGGAGGCGGCACTTCGCCCGCTTTCATCACCTCCACTTTGGCGTCGCTGATCTGCTTGAGATGATTGATCAACTCGTCGGCCGCGTGCTGCTCCCACTGGTGCGGATCATCCGGCAATACGATCACACACCGCGATCGCCCATCTTCGACCAAAACAACGGGAGGATGTGCAGCACAGCCGACAACAGCCAGCAAACCCGCCGCCAAAAAACCGCCACCCCACTTGGTAAATCCTGTCATTTCCATGTGTTTCCTCGGTTGTAAATATGCATGTCATTGGCCTGTCACCACCGACACGGTATCTTAACAATTTGCAGGATTGGGTCGGAACGACGATATACGTGGGCCACAGCAGATACAAGGTGACATGATGACCGCATCAAGAGGCGCTTCACGCACGCGGATTGACCGTGACTGGGAAGTACTCTCTCACGAGATCGGCATTCGCTACGCCGGCACCGCCGGCGAGCAGCATGCGGCGGACCACATCGAGTTGCAGTTGCGACGTGCGGGCCTGACGGGCGTACACCAGTGGCAGTTCGAGTTTCCCAACTGGGATTTCAAGCGTTGCGCACTGCACGTCGGTCACGGCAAACCGACACGGCGCATCGTAACGGCGCGCCCGATGGCCTACTCGGTCGCGACTCCGAAGCGCGGCGTCAGTGGCCGACTGGCATACATCCAGGGCGGCCATCCTTACGATTTCGATCAACCGCTTCGCGGCAGGATAGCCCTGCTCATGGGCAGCCTGATGCTCGGCGATCAGAAGGTGCAGGATCGCATCCTCGCCAGCGGCGTCAAGGCACTGATCGCCGCCGATGCCCGCATGCCCTCCGACTGGACGACCAGCAACGGCGCATCGCCCGCGTGGATGAACGGCTACGACGTGCCCACGGTCGGCATCTCGTACATGGACGCGGTGCGGCTGGCCGAGTTGGCCGCCACCGGACCGGTGCAAGCGAATCTGACGATTGCAGCACAATCGTTTCCCGCCCGGAGTCAACACGTGATCGGCGAAATTGTCGGCCGCGACCGACCGGATCAGGTGATCATCATCAGCGGCCACCATGACAGCGTCTGGGGCAACGTCGGCGCCGACGACAACGCCAGCGGGGTCATTTTTACGATGGAACTGGCACGCCTGTTTGGCATGCGAGGCCGGCCGCATCCGCGACGCACGATCCGATTCATCAGCTTTGGCGTCGAAGAGCGGCTAAGCGTCGGGTCGTACCTTTACATGCGCTCGCTGGACACGCAGCAGCGTAAACGGATCGCGCTCATGATTAATCTCGATGTCGGTTCCGCGGCCGCGGGTACGGACGTGGCGATGGTCACCGGCACGCCGAGTTTGGAAAAACTCGTGCGAAGCGTCTGGGCAAAGCGACGGCACCCGATCGACGTCCAGACGGCGGTCAACCCGTATTCCGATCATTTTCCGTTCAACATCGTCGGCGCGCCTTCCCTGTGGCTGTCACGCCCAACGCTGACCGGTGGCGGCTACTGGACGCTTCACAGCACACACGATACGACCGAGCATCTTTCCTCGGCCGTGCTGGCGAGGACGATCGACTCGACCGCCGGGCTGCTCGACCGGATCGCCAACGCCCCACGCCTGCCTTTCGATCGGGGGATCGAGGCCGGCGTCGCCAGCGAAGTCCGCCAGGTCGCACGCCGCGAATACCGCCACCCGTGGTCGCTCGAAAGCTTCGATTACACGCGACAATAGGCGGCCTGTCGCTGCAAGTTATCCAGCGCACTGCGGGCGCTGATCGATAAATCAGCTATGACACAGGGGCCGAACGTAACAGACGATCGCACCGCGGGGACCGCCGGCATGATGCGATGGTCCGTCGTGATCGTGCGCGTCGTGCTCGTGGTACTGGTTTGCCTGAGCCTCGTATACACGTGGCAGCAGAGTCGCCGTCCTGACTACGTCGGCGTCGACCTCTATCAATTCTGGGTCGTGGCGCAGGTGATCGGCGACCCGGATGTCGAGAACATTTATGGTGATGAAGATCGGCGCCAAATCGGCGAGCGGTATTATCAGCAGGCGATTGCACAGCGATGGTCGGCGCCATTGGTGGAACTGGCGGACTTTCGCCGTGTACTCGAGACATACTCGACTCCGTTTCTATACACGGTATTTGGTTGGTTCATGCACGGCGACTACGAGCAGGATCTGGGTCGGTTCCAGCTTTTTTCAACGGTGCTGGCGATCGCGGGCGTCATCGGCCTTTGTTCGATGCTGCGTTACTCGGCCACCGCGACCATGGCAATGCTGCTGGTCATGCTCGTCGGCTTTGAGCCGTATACCTCGGACTTGGCGGTCGCCAACGTCAATCGGATGCAATTGGGCATGCTGGTGCTGTACCTGTGGCTGTCGCGTCAGCGTGACTGGCGGGGCCATGCGATATTGGCTGGCGCCGTGCTGGGTGTGGCGGTGATGTTCAAGCCGAACCTCGTGTTCGCCGGGGTGTTGCTCGTCGCCTCGTGGCTGATTAACGGCCGCTACCGCGACGTGCTGCGCCAAGGACTCGGTATGGCCGCGGCAGTAATCGTCGCGGTCGGCTGGTCGAGCATCGAGTTTGGATCGGTACGGTGCTGGTTCGATTGGCTGGCCTCGTTGACCGCCATGCCAGGCTCCGTCGACCAGGTAGACAAGGGTAATTATGCGTGGGCGCGGTTGATCGAAGATGGGCTCGGCCACGACGTGTCACTGCTGCTGGCCGTGTTCACCCCGGCGGTTGCGATCGCGTGTATCTGGCTGGGCAAACGGCGGACCGCCAGCGACACGCCCGACCCCGACCGCCAGTGGCAAAGTGACGCCATCATGATCACCGCCGGCTGCATGATCTACCTGATCGCCGGCGCACTGGTATGGATTCATTATTACATGCTGGCGCTTCCGGCCGCGATCGTCGCGCTGCGCCCGCTCGACAAGACCGAATCACCAACCACCACGACACTGCTCACCCGCCGAATACTACCGATCGCCGCGATCCTCGCCTTGACCGTCGATAAGTTGGGCGTGTTTAAAGCGATGCACACCAATGCGCTGATCGTCTGCCTCGGCGCACTGGTGCTGTTCGCGTTGATCCTGGTGGATGCCGCCGGCGGCATCTCCAGGCCGCGACCGGTCCCCGCGGGGACCGGCAAAGCCGGCCACGGTGCGCCATGATCGCGCGTCCTGCAATCTATCTCTGGGCCGGGCCGACCACTTGCCTGGGCCTCCTGTTTCTCGTGCTGCCCTGGCCGAGTCGGTGTCGCGCCGCCATTATCACGGGCGTGCTCGAGATTCACGGCGGCGCCGCCGCGTGGTTCCTTGAGAATTGCACCATGTTGCCCGGCGGCGCATTGGCGATGACACTCGGACACGTCGTCATCGGTCGAAATCCCGCAGCACTCGACCTGTCGCGCAAACACGAGCACATACACGTCCGCCAATGCGAGCGTTGGGGACCGCTGTTCGTACCCGCCTATCTGTCGGCTGGCCTCGTCGCACTGCTGCGCAGCGGAAGTCCGTATCGGGACAATGCCTTCGAGCGTGAAGCATTTGGACGCGGCGCGAATGGAAAACAGGCCGCAAGGTGACTGGGCAACAAAGATGCGGAGCCAGGCCGCGGCGCAGCGACCCCGATAAATATTCTCGTGAGGCAACGGCACTCGTTTGCGACCGGACCAGCGGCAAGCCACATGCGGCCGCGTCAATAACAGACGTACGGCCTCATGCCCGACCAGACGTGCACGCGTTCTTCGATCTGGTTGACCCACTTCCATTCGCCGTGACCGTCGATGTAGACCACGTTGCCGCCGCGGGTGTCGTAGTTACCGATCTTGTGGTTGGGCACCGCCTCGTGACCGCCCACGTCAGTTCTGCGGAAGGGATGAAAATTGTTTGTTGGATCGGTCAACCACATGCGGTCGGTCAACAGCCCGGTTTGGCTGTGTCGCATCCGGTCCGACATCGCCGGGACGGGGCCGATGCCGAACGGATTGTCGTATGCCGCGTAGGTGTCGCTGTCGCCGACGGTCCACCCGTGCCAGCGACTGGTGCCGTTGGTCCTGTTCTTTTGGTCCCCGATACCGCCAACGTACAGGAAGGTCGTGTGCACCGCGGTATCGCCCGGCTCGCAGGGCAATGCCCCGTACCCGCCGGCGCAGCCCGGGCCCCAACCGTAGTAGGGCGCCTTGCTGTAAAGGGGGCGGTCGTATGGATCCCAGATCGAGATGCCCGTGCCCGGCCGGGTCAGGAAATCAGGGCAGGTGAATATCTGCATGGCCACGTCGGCCGGCGGGCCGTCGTGATCGCCGTGCCACACGTTGCTGCCCTGAATGTTCATGATGATGTCCGAGGCAGCGCCGATGATCGTCGGCGTACCCGAAAACCCGAAAGGCAGGTTGTCCCTGTGGTCCACCGTGTAGCCCAGCACGGCCAGCACGATCTGGCGCTGCTGCGTGAGGCAGACCATGTAACGAGCCTGCCGTTTCGCCTGTTTCACCGCCGGCAAGAGCAGCGAGATCAGAATCGTGATAATCGTGATCACGACCAAC